>JAVEWC010000050.1:0-6860 GCA_034004745.1 Candidatus Izemoplasmatales bacterium
ATGGTGGTTCGGGCCAGAATTGAACTGGCGACACATGGATTTTCAGTCCATTGCTCTACCAACTGAGCTACCGAACCATATTGATGGCGGTCCGGACGGGATTTGAACCCGCGATCTCCTGCGTGACAGGCAGGCATGTTGACCCCTACACCACCGGACCTAATAGAATTGGTTGCGGAGGGAGGATTTGAACCTCCGACCTCTGGGTTATGAGCCCAACGAGCTACCAGACTGCTCCACCCCGCGATATTATTTTGTGCTACTATATGATATCAAACACTAACAAGTTTGTCAATGTTAATATTTTAAAATTGGTGGAGTATAGCGGGATCGAACCGCTGACCTCCTGCTTGCAAGGCAGGCGCTCTCCCAGCTGAGCTAATACCCCTTTTAAAAGGATGGTACCCGAGGCCGGACTTGAACCGGCACGTCATTGCTGACATTGGATTTTAAGTCCAACGCGTCTACCTATTCCGCCACTCGGGCGAGTGGTGACCCGCAGGCGATTCGAACGCCTGACCCTTTGATTAAAAGTCAAATGCTCTACCGGCTGAGCTAGCGGGTCAATAAGCTGCTCTTGTTGAATCGTCTACAGCTATCAATTTTTTTGTCAATTATAGGATTCGAACCTATATCCTGGCTGCTTTTCCATTTAAGCTATTTTGACATGTTATGGCGGAGAAAGAGGGATTCGAACCCCCGCGGCGCTTTCACACCCTGTCGGTTTTCAAGACCGATCCCTTCAGCCGGACTTGGGTATTTCTCCGTTGAAATTTATTTTATTAAGGTGGTGGACCCAGTAGGACTCGAACCTACGACCGATCGGTTATGAGCCGATAGCTCTAACCAACTGAGCTATGGGTCCATTAATTGGTAGCGGCGGTGAGACTTGAACTCACAACCTCACGGGTATGAACCGTACGCTCTAGCCAGTTGAGCTACACCGCCGTATTTAATGGTGGAGTATAGCGGGATCGAACCGCTGACCTCCTGCTTGCAAGGCAGGCGCTCTCCCAGCTGAGCTAATACCCCCTATAAAAGAATGGTGGGCCTAAATGGACTTGAACCATCGACCTCACGCTTATCAGGCGTGCGCTCTAACCACCTGAGCTATAGGCCCCTTACTCCTCTTTACAATGCGAATAATATTTTACTATTTATCAGTTTATTTGTCAATTATTATTTTCCGTTTTTTTTCACAAAAACCTTGATTAAACCCAAATAGAGACAAGGCCTTAGAGAAAATAATAATTGACATTAACCGATATTATATATTCTTGGGATATTTAACTTCGTTTTTTATTAATTTTTTGCGGATTATCGTTTCTGGATCCATGCCTAAATCCGAACACATGGCCAAAGAATAGATTAAAACGTCAGCCAATTCTTCTTCTACATTTACCATATTTGGCAAAGTGTCTTCCCACTGATAATTCTCCAATAATTCAGCTGCTTCAATGATAATAGATTTAGCTAAAGACTGGGGAGTGTCATGATTTCTCCAACCTCTTTCATCGCGAAACTTGATAATGTCATCTAGTAATTTTTTCATTTCAATACCTTCTTAATCCTTTTCTTCAAATCTACTCTATCAATTAAAACTACTCGTTCACAGCCCAGGCATTTGATTTTACACAAAGTCCCGAAACTGATTATTTCCCATTTGTTCTCACCGCAGGGGTGACCTTTTTTTAAAACTAAAATACTGCCTTCCTTAATTTCTTCATTCATGTTTCTCACCTTTTATAATCTTAAGAATGGCATTGGCTTCACTTGAGTCCTGAACTGTAATGACAATCTTGTTGCTGGTGACTTTAACGGGTTCTTTGAGATGAATTTGCGTATTTATGTTATCTTTCAAGGAATTCAATTCCTTTAAGAAGTCATTGGAAATGGTTTTTCTCTTGATTTCTTTTTTCTTCTTTTCTTTTTTGACCAACGATTCAATTTCCCTGACTGTCAGATGTTCTTCAATAATCATGGTCGCTATTTTTTTGATTCTTGTGACATCTTTTAATTTGGAGAGGCTTCTGGCGTGACCCATGGAGATGTTCCCTTGATTGATTTCCAATAAAACTTCGCTTGGCAAAGTGAGTATTCCCAAGGCATTGGATACGTAAGATCGGCTTTTACCAATTTTTTGGGCTAATTCCAGATGAGTGAGATTCAATGATTGAATGGCGTTTTGATAAGCTTCCGCTTCTTCAACTATGGTCAAGTCTTCTCTTTGAATGTTTTCCAAAAGCGCGAGTTCGGCCAAATATTGATTGTTATAATCTCTGATAATGGCAGGTACGGTCGAAAAACCGGCAATTTTAGAAGCTCGGCATCTTCTTTCTCCCGCAACCAGAAGATAGCCATTGGCTATTTTTTTGACGATTACGGGTTGTAAGACGCCATTACTTCTAATGGAGTCAGCCAATTCTTGCATCGAGTTTTCATCAAAATGACGACGTGGTTGAAAAGGATTTGGCGATATCTTATCGATTTCTATATCGACAACTTCTTCCTTTTCCAAATCCGCTATTTTGTTTTCTTGCATCAAATCACTTAATCCGCGTTTGATCAATTCATCTTTATTCATCGCGTGTCACCACCTCTTTCGCTAATTTTTTATAACTTAAGGATGACTTGCTTTTTGGAGAATATACAGTTACTGGAACGCCGTAAAAAGTGGCGTTGCTGCAGGTAATATTACGGGGGATAATCGTTTGAAATACTTTTTCTTTGAAATAAGTTTTAATTTCATTGACTATTTGAAAACCGGAATTGACTCGATTGTCAAGCATCGTCAACAAAACGCCGTAAATCGTTAAATTCTCGCGATTGACCTTCTTTTTAGTTTGTACCAGCCTGACAGTGTTAAGCAGTTGGGTTAAGCCGTCCATGGCCAAAAATTCACATTGTACCGGCACTATCACACCGTCGGAAGCCATCAAGGCATTAATCGTGATATATCCAAGCGACGGTGGGCAATCAATCAATATATAATCATACTCATTTTTTGATTCTTGTAAAAGCTCATAAAGAATAAAATCCCTATTGCTGTCAGCGATGATTTTTTCATCAACACCTTCTACCATGGTCTTTGCAGGCAGTACGTCGATTAATGGGTTCGCAGTTTTAATTCTCACATCGGAAAAACTAGCTTCCCTTTTGAAACAATCAAACACGCTCTTGTTAAAACTACCGCGATTAATACCCATGCAAGTAGTCGCATTGGCTTGATAATCAAGATCGATCAACAAGACTTTTTTCTCTAAATCAGCTAGCGAACTAGCTAAATTTATGGCTGTAGTCGTTTTCCCGACTCCACCTTTTTGATTGGCTATTGATAGCACTAAAGCCATAAATTTCACCCTTTCCTTTTATTTGTTTTTCTAAACAATTCGATATTTGATTGATAGAAATCAATAATTGATACCGAGAAAAACTCAGTCAAATCGATTCTTTCAAATAATTCTTCAAGATTAATTTCTTTGTAATTCATACTATGCCAGCCACTATCTTCAAGCAATTCATC
This sequence comes from Candidatus Izemoplasmatales bacterium, assembly GCA_034004745.1. Classification (GTDB taxonomy): domain Bacteria; phylum Bacillota_I; class Bacilli_A; order Izemoplasmatales; family Hujiaoplasmataceae; genus UBA2289. Next base: position 3,524 of record JAVEWC010000050.1, read on the forward strand.
TTGTAAATAAAGATAAATCAAGGTAAAAGCGATGATTTGTTCATCCGATAAATCGCTTAATGAAGAGATGTTGTAATCATAACGAGTTTTTTTAAATTTTTCCGTTTCATGGAAATTCAGATAAAAACTGATAATCATGGAAAACATGTCAGAATTCTCATTCAATAAATAACGACTCAGAATATTCGCATTTTTCTTCATGGCGATACTTATTTCACCATTCTTCAAAACGTTTTCCAAACCTTTTTCGTGAATGTAGATGTAAAGATCAATCAAATTGACAATTTGTTTTCCATCCTTAAGAATCTGTTCCGCGATGAACTCACTAAGTTCAAAAGCGGTTTTCTGAAACTCAAGATCTTCATAAATCGGTGATTTTTTCATCATGTTTCTCATATCTTCAAGATGATATAACAATTCGTCCTGATAATTGCTGTTGAGATTATTTATCTTGACCCATTCCAAGTTTAAATCAGCATATAACTTTTCATTATTTAAAATTTGGATGAAACTGACAAGATAATAAATAGCCAATCCGGCAATATAAATATATACTGACCCGGCAATGTCGTTGGCTAAGATCAGTCCTGAACCAAAACTCACGGTGTAATAGATTCCATACGCCAAGGTTAAGCTTCCATATATGAAATATGAGTAGATTTCTTGGTAAAAAATGATGACAGTCAAAGTTATATAAAAGAAAATATAGGCATAGAAACTACTGATACCTCTAGTATAAAACAACATCAATAAAATTGAGTAGATAATTGAAACTTGAATTGCCGTGAAAATTTTATTGAATTTGACCAATAAGAAACACAATAAATAGAAGAGAGCAAAGACCACGATTGAAGCGATTTTAATGGTAAGTTTGTATTCCAGGAAGAATGAAAAAGGAATTGTCACCAGAGTGATGATAAATAGAAAGGTCATGACCACATGCACTTTCAGTTTTCTGATTTCGCTCACCGGCAAGAATTCAGAGTGAAGAATCTTTTTTAAGAACTTAATCACGCTTCTTCACCTCCCAATTTCATTTCATCGGCGATGGTGTTGAAAACATCAAAATTTTCTCGATAGATCTTAATAATCTTCGGATCGATGAAATGATGGAGATCGGTGTTCAGCAAGCCGTCATATAGTTCTTGATTTGATAATGGTTTCATGCCAGGCAAACCTTTTTTTAACGCTACATAATAGACGACGAAGCATAATATTTTAACTTCTATGCTATCAGATTGTTTGTTGAAGCTTTGAAAATGGGTGGCAGAAAAAATTTCTCTTGTCTTATATTTTTTTGTCTGCGTGTGTTTTAGTTTTAAGATTATTCGGCGTAATTTAGAGTTTTTATCCAGTAATAGTTCTTCCAATTTTTCCAAATCATCACTGGAAAAATCAGGATGTTCCTTTAAAAGAACTTTCTTATCGACATTATTTGCGATTTTCATCAGCAAATCCAACTTTTCTGAAAAGGTGTCTTTGATATTGACATCTTCAGCAAAAGCTGATAGTAGGTTTTTTGCTTCCTGGTAATAATCTTTTTGGTGAATTATTGAAGCTTCGTTTTTGGTTTCAAACTCCATCAAAAGATTCAGATTGCGAAATTCCTTTTCTTTAGCATAAGAGATATTGTTATAGAAGAAAGTTTTTTCTTTGACAATAATCAGACTTGATAACAAAAGAATCAAAATGAATAGGACCACAAAGAATCCTATTGCCAAGTCTTTGATCTCCAACACGTTTTGAAAATCAAACAGATAGCCAAAATTAAGTATCAGCATGATGATTGCAAAAATGAAATATAGGGTAATCCAAAGCAGGACTTTAGTGTCTTTATAGATGGAGCAGATAGCATATGCGACAAAAAGCAGGGGAATGAAAGACGGTGACTTGAAATAAATAATAGTGACGATCATCATCGTAAATAAAGCTATGGAAGTTATGTATTTCCCTAGTTTAAGGTAGTAATAATTTTCTTGAGAATAAGCCACAGTCGCAAAATTAATGATCAAGATGACCAAATATCCAACAGAAAAGCCGATTATTGGCATAATCAAATAATCGGATAAAACCATATATATTATTGTTAAAGCCATCATCAAAAAAATGGCTAATGAAACTAATGTGTTTTGTCCGCGTAGATGTCTGAATCCGAGATATTCACGGTAATGTTCAGTTTCAGGAAAAACGAAATAATTCTTTTTCACGAAAAATTGACTCCCTTATAAAGGTGATTTTTTAATTTTTGCAAAGACTCTGGGATAGATATCCGGTGTTGTTTTGATTTTCTTAATTATTAACAACGCATGTTTTAAATCACTATTGACCTCGTAAATAATGATTTTTTCCAGTTTACCGCCAAGTGTATTTATGGCATTTTTTGCTTCTATTAATTCCTCTTGATAATTTATTGATTTATAAGCAATAAAATAACCATTCAGTTTAACATAAGGTAAAGACAACTCACTCAAGATATTAAGACGGGCAACAGCTCTGGCCGTGACTAAATCATAAAGTTCATTTTTGTCCATCTCTTCGGCTCTTTGGTGTTTCAATTCATAATTGTCAATTGCCAAGAGATTTCTCATTGTTCTTAAAAATTCAATCCTTTTATTCAAGGAATCAACGACGAAGACATTCAATTTTGGCTCGACCAACTTTAATGGTAGTGATGGAAAACCAGCTCCAGCGCCGATATCAAGTAGGTTTTTGTCTTTTAAATCAAATACTTTTTTCAGGATGATGGAATCATAGAAATGCTTCTCGTAAACGTCTGTTTCATCTGTTATATTCGTGAGGTTCATCACTTCATTTTTAGCGATCAATTCACGAAAATAAAGAGAAAAACTGGGATCTTTTAGCATATCCCAGAGAGTCTGATCGAATTTCAAGATAGTAGGTTCCATATTTCGCTCCCTCAAGTTGTCTATATTCTATCACAATTCGAATTCATTTGTCATATATTTCATGAAACTTATGTTTCATAAGTCTTTAAATAAAGTAAAAGCATTTGAATATCTGCGGGGTTTACACCGGAGATTCTTGTGGCTTGGGAGATTGTTAGCGGTCTGATTTTGTTTAACTTGGCTCTAGCTTCCAAAGCCAAGTTATGAACTTTATCATAATCAATATCATTAGGAATTTTGATATTGTGTTCTTTCTTCATCTTTTCTGCTTCTTTAATGCTTTTTTCGATATAGCCAGCATATTTAACATTGATTTCCACTTGTTCTTTTACTTCTTCCGGAAGAATGATTTGTCTTTTATCAATTTTTTCAAGATCATCATAGGTAATTTCCGGTCTTTTCAAGATTTCCAACAGGGAAACTCTGCCTTT
>JAVEWC010000051.1:0-6769 GCA_034004745.1 Candidatus Izemoplasmatales bacterium
TGGTTTTGAGTTAATTATATTGTTTAATCTAAGTAACATTTTCTATGATTGAAAATAAAGACACCTTTAAGGATGAAAAATGCCCATAACCTTGAGCTATGAGCATTTCATATTGAATCTATCTTGGATCTATTTGTACTTGTATGCGGAATATTACCATAACCTAGTGTTATCTGGGAAGCATTTCTATATAATGGGAATCCAAGTACCTTATAGGCAGTTATCTTAAATTATTCTTCTTCTGGTTCAATACCAAAGAAGTCACACAAAACGAGATAAGCGGCATACCTTTTGGCACCCTTTTTCGACTTAGAAAGTGCTGTTTTTTGAATGGACCAGCTGCGAACATAGCAGGTGCATGACCACCAATACTGCTAAAGACATGATTTTATCAGGTTCAAAGGATAGTTCCCCTGAAATACTAGACCCTCTTTCAATCGATAGATAATTGAGGTTTTGAAGCGAATCGCTACTTTGTTTAAATGGTGGAGCTGAGGGGATTTGAACCCCTGTCCAAAATAGTCAATCATTTAATCTTCTACATGTTTAGTCGACTAATGGATTTCAGTACCCAGCTGCTAGTCAACAAACTACCAGATACCTAATCTTATTAAATTTGCTTGCTTATCTTAAGATGGCAGACGAACAAACTATCCCATATTCTGAAGTTCATTAAGGCCTATAGGCAAACCTAGATGAACCCGCGGCTTCTTCTTAAGCTGCGAAAGCGTAATTTTGGTTTCCGGTTATATTTAACCTGCATTTTTACATCTGCCGATGGCATGCTTATTAAACTTGAACTACCCCGTCGAATCCATTAACAGCCCCATGTTAATATTGTACCATTTTTTCCAATCTTTTAGAAGCGTCTTTCTCTTTTTCGCTTTCACGTTTATCGTAAAGTTTCTTTCCCTTGCAAAGAGCGATTTCCAACTTGCATAAACCTTCATTCAAATAGACCATTGTTGGCACTAAAGTCAATCCTTCCAGTTTAAGCTTCTGAGATAATTTTATAATCTCCCTTTTGTGCAAAAGCAGCCTTCTGTTTCTAATTTCTTTATGATTAAAGATGTTTCCTTGTTCATATTTGGCAATATGCATACCGACAATAAAAGCCTCAAAATTACTAGCAATCTTAACATAGGCTTCTTTAATGGAAAATTTACCCAAGCGGATAGACTTGATTTCAGTTCCGGTCAAGACAATACCGCATTCGTATTTTTCCAATATATAGTAATCATGAGCAACCTTTTTATTGTTGGCCAAAATTTTCATGCTTTTCGCTCCTCTTTTTATGTTAAAACAAAATCAATCCTACCCAGAAGTTTATTGACTTTCGTTACTTTGACGTTGACAACTTGACCTATGGTATAGGTTAAATCTCTTTCAGTTGATTTTAAACAAATATTCTTTTCATCATATTCCATTTGATCCTTGAAGGTTGAGATGTGAATTAAACCTTCAATGGTATTTGGCAGTTCCACAAACATACCGAATCTCAACACCGAAGAGATGACACCTTGGAACTCTTCACCTAAATGACGTTCCATATATTCAGCTTTTTTTATGTCCAAAACTTCTCTCTCAGCTGACATTGCCTGTTTTTCTGTATCAGATGCTTGCTTGGCAATTTCGTCAAGCTTTAAGATAACATCTTCATTATATTGTTTATTGTTGAGAAAAACATACTTTCTCAAAAATCGGTGAACAATCAAATCCGGATATCTTCTGATTGGTGAAGTAAAGTGAGTGTAGTTGTCAAAAGCCAAACCATAATGGCCCTTGTTTTCTCTTGAATATCTGGCTTTTGCCATAGATCTTAAAAGGAGTGTGGTCACTACTTTTTCAAAAGTTGTATTTTCTACTGCTTTCAATAATCCTTGAAGATTCTCTTGAGAATAATCGCCTTGATAATTATCATAACCTAACCGTTTGACAAATTCAAATACACTCTCCAATTTTTCAGTGTTTGGCAATTCGTGAATTCTATAGATAAAGGGCAAATTTTGATTAAAAACATGAGTGGCAACTACTTGATTGGCTACCAACATGAATTCTTCAATCAATCTTTCTGCAGTTTGTCTTTCCCTGATGACGATATCGTCAAGTTTTCCATGTTCATCAAACAAAAGCTTAGGCTCTAAGGTTTCAAAGTCAACAGAACCCATTTTTTCACGAATGTCAAAAAGAATGTTCTGCAGCTGTCTCATCATTTCAACATCATTATATATGTCTTTATACTCGTTGATGACTTCGGTATCACCGTCCAACATTTTATTGATATTTGTATAGGTCATTTTATACTTTGAATTGATGACTGAAGGATAAATAGAATATTTTACTACTTCGCCTTTGGTGGTAATTTCCATTTCGCAAGTAATTGTGAGACGGTCAACTTTTGGATTCAATGAGCAAATGCCATTAGATAATGCCTTGGGCAACATTGGAATTACCGAATCAGCCATATAGACACTCGTACCACGATTAAAAGCGGCTTTATCCAGGATAGAATCTTCTTCAATATAGTGACTCACGTCAGCTATATGAACGCCTAGAAGAAAGTTGTTGCCTTTTTTTCTGATTGATATCGCATCATCAATATCTTTGGTTGACTCTGAGTCAATAGTAAAGATTGTTTCTTTCCTCAAGTCTTTCCGGTCAATAAGTTCTTCCTGAAGAACTTCCTGACTGACATTTTTAGCGAAATCTTCCTCTTCTTTAGTAAATTTGTGGATGAGATTATACTTATGGATGACTTCGAGGATTTCTATTCCTTCATCATCGACGTTGCCGATGATTTCCAGGAGGGAACATTCCTTGAAATAATGATGTTTGTAGTTAGTGATTTTAACCTTGATTAATTGATGGTTCTTGACCTTTTTTTGGTCTTCTTTTACCAGTTTCAAGGCGATGTCGTCGCGAAAATCCTTAGGGAAAATCTGACCGTTGTAATATTCACCAACGATGACAGATAAACTTCTTTCCAGAACCTTTTCAATCTTTCCTTCTAACCGATCTTTATTGCGATAATCAGTGATTTTAACCAAACACAAATCATTGTCCATCGCTCCAGCAAGATTGTTTCTTGCGATATAGATATCAGCCATTTCTTTTTCTTCAACGATGATGAATCCATAACCTTGAGCTTTTAAATCAAGTCTACCGGTGACAATGATTTCCGATTCTTCCATGATATTGTAATGACCGGATTTGTCACGATAGATTTTCTTCTCTTTTACCAACTGATCCAAAGTTTTGGTTAAACTTTGGAAGTCTTTTTTACTTGTCAGATGGAGGTTTTCCGCCATGCTGATAAGAGTCCTTTCCTTATAAGGAGCTTTGTTTATTATGTTATAGATTATTTTTTTCATAAATCAATTTCTCCTTTCAAAGAAGAAAAAAAGAACACGCAATGTGTTCTTAAATAATGACTAATGCTAAAATTGCAAAAACCGCAAACACTATTGATACTCCGGCTGTAAGTCTCGCGATGAAGAGTTCCGAGCCTCTTTGCTTTTGGTTTTTGAAAAGGTCTGATTTTTCACCAGAAAATGTATTTTTAACATCATCTTTAGATTCTTGAACCATCACTAAAGTGATTAAGATTATTGATATTGCAAACAATACCCAATGTAACCAAGTCATATGTCTACCCTCCTTCGAGATAACTTATATAGTCAGCGTAAATATTATACCATAAAAAAATGTTTTTGGAAGAGCCAAAAACATCTTTTTTATTCTAGCGTAAGTTATAGAAAGAATCTTTTCCTCTGTATTCAGCTACATCGTCCAATTCTTCTTCAATTCTTAGCAATTGATTGTATTTAGCAATTCTGTCGGTTCTTGAAAGTGATCCGGTTTTAATTTGACCTGCATTGGTAGCTACAGCGATTTCTGCAATGGTAGTATCTTCAGTTTCACCGCTACGATGTGATACGACTGCAGTATAACCAGCACGTTTTGCCATTTCAATTGCGTTGAAAGTTTCTGTCAAAGTACCGATTTGGTTTACTTTGATAAGGATTGAGTTAGCAATACCCATTTCAATACCTTTAGCAAGTTTTTCAGTGTTGGTAACGAATAAGTCGTCGCCTACCAATTGAATTTTCTTGCCAAGAGCGTCTGTTAAAGCCTTCCAGCCTTCCCAATCATTTTCATCTAGTCCGTCTTCGATTGAGATTATTGGATATTTTTCTACCAAACCTTGATAGAATTCAACCATTTGTTCAGCATTGAGAGTTTTTCCTTCGCCTTTTAGTTCATAAAGTTTAGTTTGTTTGTTGTAGAATTCTGAAGCTGCAACATCCATAGCCAAGACAACGTCTTTTCCTGGAACGAAACCTGCTTTTTCAATAGCTTCAAGAATAACCTTGATTCCATCTTCATTTGACTGTAAATCTGGAGCGAATCCACCTTCATCGCCAACTGAAGTGTTGAAGCCTTTGCTTGAAAGAACTTTCTTTAAATTATGGAATACTTCTGCACCCATTCTTAAAGCTTCTCTAAAGCTCTTTGCGCCTATAGGCATAATCATGAATTCCTGGAAATCGACATTATTGTCAGCGTGTGATCCGCCGTTGATGATGTTCATCATCGGTGTCGGAAGTTGTTTGGCATTGAAACCACCCAAGTAAAGATAAAGCGGTAGACCAACGTAATCAGCCGCTGCTCTAGCTACTGCCATGGAAACACCCAAAATCGCATTTGCGCCTAATTTTGACTTGTTTTTGGTTCCGTCAAGTTCCAACATAATTTTGTCGATTGAGGTTTGGAAGGTAACATCATAACCGATTAGGTTAGGAGCGATAACTTCGTTTACGTTCTTAACCGCTTGTAAAACACCTTTTCCGAGGTATCTGGATTTATCTCCGTCTCTTAATTCAATTGCTTCATGTTCGCCAGTTGATGCTCCACTTGGAACAATAGCTCTACCAAAAGCGCCTGATTCTGTAAAAACTTCTACCTCGATTGTTGGATTGCCTCTTGAATCCAATACTTCTCTTGCATAAATGTTGCTAATGTTTGGCATTTAAACCATCTCCTTTTTTATCTATATTATATCATTAATAAGTTTGTTTAACACCTATATAAGTACCTATTGCAAAAACAAATACAGTCAACCATAAATTAAAATTAAAACTTCTGAAAAGATTTCTTGCAAAACTTTCTAATACAAACCAATAAAGCCTAAAATCAAAGACCAATTCAGGAGCGTTGTTAGCTTTAACCACTGTGAAAATATAGGGTAAGAAAAAGATAATAATCGCTTGAATAATCAAAAACAGGGCAGTTAAGACGATATAGACAATATGAGGAAATTCATATTGTTTTCTTACCATTCTTCCAATCTGCATGCTACTGACGAGGAATAAAATACCCGCAAATGATAAGCCAATGAAATCGCCAATAAAATAATCAATAAATCCCAACAAAATTCCAAACAGGACTGACAAGACTCCACCATAGAGAATAACGAAGAGCAGATCCTTGATTTTGATTCTTTTTAAATCCGTGTCAAATCTATTCAATGATTGATACTCCTGTCATGGTATGAGGTTGTTCTAGATTGAGTAACTTCAACATTGTTGGAGCGATATCACCGAGACTTCCGAGCTCTCTTAATTTAACTTTCTCATCAGTAACCAAGAAAGGTACTAGATTGGTCGTATGAGCAGTAAAGATTGTGCCATCGGTGTCAAGCATTTTTTCACAGTTACCATGATCGGCTGTTATGAGTGCTATACCACCAACTTCTTGAATCTTTTTAACAACTCTTCCTACGCAATCATCAACTGCTTCTACAGCTTTTACAGCTGCCGGGATGACACCTGTATGTCCAACCATATCGCCATTGGCAAAGTTCAAGATTACAACGTCGTGAACACGTGAATCTAATTCTTTGATTACTGCTTCAGTAATTTCATAAGCGCTCATTTCCGGCTTCAAGTCATAGGTTGGAACCTTAGGCGAAGGTATCAGGACGCGTTTTGCATTTTTTATTTGTTTATCAACGCCACCATCAAAGAAGAATGTAACATGCGCATATTTTTCGGTTTCGGCAATTCTTAATTGATTCAAACCTTTTTCAGCAATATAATCACCGAACATATCGGATAAGTCATTTAATTCAAAAGCTATTTCTCCAGTTACGGAATCTGCATATTTCATCGTTGAGATGAACATGATATTTTTCGGACCACTTTTTGTATTCAAATCAGGTAATGCTTTTGGATTTGAATAAGCGGTGGAAATTTGTATTGCTCTATCCGGTCTGAAGTTCATGAAGATAATTGAATCGTTATCTTTGATTAAACCTTCTTCATTTACAACAAAAGGAATGACAAACTCATCGTTTACTCCAGCTTTGTATGAAGCCAAGACACCATCTCTAGCATTTGCAAAATGTTGCCCCACTCCGCAAGTCATCGCATCATAAGCTTTTTGGATACGATCCCAGTTTTTATCTCTATCCATGGCATAATAGCGTCCAGATACAGTAGCGATCGTGCCATAGTTGATTTCTTTCATGTAGTTTTCCAAATCATCGATGAAGCCAACGGCTGACTGCGGTCCAACGTCACGTCCATCCAAAAACGCATGGATATAAGTCTTTTCCACACCCACCTCTTTGGCTGTTTTGATCATTTCCTTGAAATGAAGGATGTGAGAATGAACCCCACCATCAGATAATAAACCAAAAAGATGAAGTTTTGAATTATATTTCATCGTATTCTTAAAAGCTGCCAAATATGCATTATTGGTTTTAAAC
>JAVEWC010000002.1:0-13866 GCA_034004745.1 Candidatus Izemoplasmatales bacterium
AAAAAAGAAGAAAAAACAATCGACGATAGTGATGATCCATTTGCTAAATACGATAAATAAAATAAGTGTTGCAAAAGACTGAAAGTTTAAAACTTTCGGTCTTTTTTTACTTTAAATTTACATAACTTTACATAATCAAGGTTATTTTCTGGGATTAAAAAAGTTAAGATAGTGGTGATTAAAAATAAAGGAGAAAAATTATGAAAAAATTAATCTTAGCATTTATCTTTGTGTTATCAGCCACTCTTGTTGGATGCAATGTTTCCGAAACTTGGAATTCCTCAAGCGCAATCACACTATATACCAGAGACACATCGTCTGGTACAAGAGCTGGATTCATGGAAGGTATTGACTACGCAGAAGCGGCTGAAGACAATTCGAAGTTAGCCGCTGGTTATGTAATTAAAGATAACACAGGAATTCTAACTTCTATGGAAACCGATGAATATGGAATAGGTTATATTTCTTTAGCAAGTTTGAATGAGAAGGTAAAAGGATTGCAGTTTGAAGGTGTTGATCCAACTGTCGCCAATGTTATAAACAATACTTATGGGTTAAAAAGACCATTCAACTATGTTACAAGAACAATGGATGATTTTGCCAATGAAACAGAAAAGGAAATCACATTAGCTTTTATAGCCTTCCTACACACAACTGATGGCGCTGATATCATCACAGCTCAAGGGGCAATACCGCTTCCAAGTACTGAATCATGGGATGACATCAAAGGAAATTACGATATTTGTTTACAAGATAACAGTGGTGTAACCATCAAGTTTGGTGGATCAGATTCTATTGAAAAAATAGCTTTAGCCTTAACGGCGTCGTTTTCGCCAAAATGTGGTAATTTTGTACCTGAACATGACCATACGGGTTCTTCAGATGGATTTAAGCGGACCCAAGGCACAGAAAAGGACGGAGTTAATGCCAAACACATCGGTTTCGCTTCCAGACCTTTTAAAGACACTGAAGCAGGGGCTGAAGGAACCCAAGGCCAATTGGCTTGGGACGCAATTGTCGCAATTGTACATGTAAACAATGAATTGAATAATGTGACCGCAGAAGATTTGAAAAAAATTTATCGCGGAGATTACGCAACATGGAATCAACTTTTAGGCTAAAATCTCTTTCTTATAAATAAATTGTCAAGAAATGCCCTGAAAATTAAGGGCTTTTCTTGCGTATTGGGAGTACAGGATGATTAAATTTAAAAAAAGTATAGTCAGTTTTATACATTCAGCTAAGCATCGCCCAAAAAGAGGCGTGATCGACCTAATAACACGATTGTTTTTCCTTGTATCGACAATCATTTCCGCGTCTTTCATTATTGTCGTAATCATTTTTATTGCGAAAGAAGGAATTAAGCCGTTCATTACCGATAATGATGGCATTGGCAAGGTAAATCTTATTAGATTTTTGATTGGCAATACCTGGTTGATAGGAACTACTTTCAAATCAAGTTTGTATAGTGTTGGATTTATTATTATCAACACTTTATATATTGCTTTAATGTCGCTTTTAATAGCGATGCCAATAGGGGTTTTAACTGCTTTATTTATCGCTAAAATTGCACCTAAAAGATTGTCTTCCGTTATGAGAACCGTGGTTGAGCTGTTAGCGGCTATTCCATCAATTGTCTATGGTTTGTTTGGAAGTGGTGTAATATTGAAAATTGTATATGACTTAGCGAAAGTTTTTGGGGTTCAGTCAAGAGGCGGTAACTCTGTCCTGGCGACAATCATTGTATTATCCTTGATGATTCTGCCAACAATAACTGCTCTTTCTGAAGTAGCGATTAGAAGCGTTGGGAAAGATATTGAGCATGGTTCTTTAGCTTTGGGGGCAACCAAGACCCAAACGAACTTCAAAGTGGTTTTAACAAGCGCTAAATCGGGTATATTTACTGCCGCTATACTAGGTATAGGCAGAGCGTTGGGAGAAGCTACGGCTGTTAGCTTAGTCGCCGGTAATGCACAAAGCGGACCTTCGTTTGGTTTTTTCCAAACAACAGCTACTTTGACTTCGACGATGCTTCAAGGCATAAAAGAAACTATTGGTATCGATTATGATATTCGTTTTTCAGTTGGTTTGACACTGATGGCTGTAATATTGCTTACCAACTTATCGCTTAACTATGTCAAGAGGAAAGTGGGTAAAGTAAATGTCAAATAAGCGCAAAAGAAATGATAAATTTTTAGATATATTGACATATATTTCGGCATCTGTAGGCGTCATCGTCTTATCCTTGATAGTAGTTTTTGTGTTAAAGAATGGCATTGGTTTACTTAATCTCGATCTTGTCACAAATGATTATCATGCCAAATTTTATAATGGCGGAATAGAAGAGGTTATTGATTTTTCAGAAACTGAAAAACCAGACTATTTGACAGATGCAGATTATTATTCTGTAAAATGGGGCGTAGCTTTTACAGATGATCTTGACCGTGAAGGAAAAGCCATTATTGTTGTTTCCTATATAGCTGAAGATTCGCCTCTATATTACATGTATGACAAAAATAATTTGGATAATCAGGATTTTAAACTCGAAGTTGGAAATATTGTTACTTCGATTAAATATGTAAATAAAGAATCTTCACTGAGCATCTACGGAGCTTCGATGATGATTTCTGCTCTTGATGAAGAAGTTGTTTTTAGAGAAATGGTTTTCTCCTCGTTGGGCGGGGGAATCAGAGGTTCATTGATAACAACTTTATATACTATTTTATTAACCTTAGTAATAGCTATGCCAATAGGGGTATTTTCAGCTATTTACTTGAATGAATTTGCAGGAAATAACCGTTTTACAAAAACAATCAGAAGCATGATTGAAATGCTTACTGGGGTTCCAAGCATTATCTTTGGGCTTTTGGGCTTAACCGTTTTTGTACCATTAACAGTGAGTTTGACTCCGGCTGATGGGGCTAATATAATATCTGGAAGCTTGACTTTGGCGGTAATATTGTTGCCGGTTATAATTCGTTCAACAGAAGAATCCCTAAAAATAGTTCCTGAAGATTTTCGTTTTGCTTCACTGGCTCTAGGAGCGAACAAAACGCAAACAACCTTCAAGGTTGTCTTGCCCTCAGCTATACCGGGAATTCTGACTGCCACCTTACTTTCAATCGGTAGAGTTATAGGCGAAAGCGCAGCTTTGATTTTCGCTATAGGCACCGCTGTCAAAGACGATATCTCTATCTTTGGAAAATCAACAACATTGGCAGTCCATATCTGGTCATTGATGACTGATGAGCCAGCAAATATTGAACTCGCCAGCACAATATCAATCATAATATTAATTATTGTTCTAATACTTAACGTTTTGGTAAAACTTCTATCAAAAGCATATTTAAAGAAAGGAATAGTTGGGTGAAAATATGACTAATAACGTGTTTACAATCAAAAACTTGAATTTGAATTATGGAACATTCAAAGCATTGTCAGATATTTCAATCGACATCGAAAAAAATAAAGTAACAGCTCTTATAGGCCCTTCCGGTTGTGGGAAATCAACATTCTTACGCTGTCTTAACAGAATGAACGATTTGATCGATAATTGTAATATCGATGGTCAAGTTTTATATCATGTGGATAACATATATGATAAAAATTATGATGTTATAACACTTAGAACTAAAGTGGGTATGGTTTTTCAAAAACCAAATCCATTTCCGATGAGTATCTATGACAATATCGCATATGGTCCAAGATGCCAGGGTGTTAAAGATAAGAATGAATTGAATAAAATTGTTGAATCATCACTTAAACGCGCCGCTTTATGGGAAGAGGCAAAAGATCGACTCAAAGAAAGCGCAATGAGTTTATCCGGCGGACAACAACAGCGCTTATGTATTGCCAGGGCAATCGCAATGGAACCTGAAGTTATCTTGATGGATGAACCAACCAGCGCTTTAGACCCTATCGCGACTTTGAAAATCGAACAATTGATTAATGATCTAAAAGAAAATTACGCCATCATAATTGTAACCCACTCCATGCAACAAGCTGCGAGAATCTCTGACAATACAGCATTTTTCCACATGGGAGAGTTAATAGAATACAATACTACGGATTCAATTTTTACCAATCCAACAAACCCAAAAACTGAAGACTATATCACCGGTCGTTTCGGTTAAGATGTTGAATAAAAAAAATATATTAGTTATAATTAATGGAGGCATTTATGACATTTAGAACGCAATTCGAAAAAGAGTTGGAAGAATTAAAGCTAAGTTTGATAAAAATGGGAGATTTGGTAATCAAGAATATTCATCTTGCATTACATTCTTTCATGGAGATGAATGTAGAATTGGCTGATAATATCATTAAAGACGATAAATTTGTTAACCAGATGGAATATGACATCGAAAGAGAATGCATGAGAATAATCTTGAGAGAACAACCGGTGGCTAAAGACTTGCGCCTTATAACCTCAGTTTTAAAAATGATTACCGATTTGGAAAGAATTGGCGATCATGCCGCGGATATCTCGAAACTTACGGTTTTCATGGAAAAAAACAATAAACCTTTCGTGGTCAAACAAGTTCACAAAATGGCTGACGCTAGTGAAGAAATGATAAAAACAGCGCTTGAATCATTCGTCAATCAAGATCATATAATCGCTATGAAAGTTATTGAAGCTGATGATATAGTTGATAATTATTTCACAGAAGTACAAAAAATAGTTGCAGACGCAATTAGACAAAACAATATTGATGCAGATTATGCATTGTATTTAATGATGGTGACTAAATATTTGGAAAGAATCGGTGATCACGCCGTCAATATTGCCGAATGGGTAATATTTTCAATTTTAGGTCACCATAGAAATTGAGGAAATAATCTTGAAACCACTAATATATTCCGTAGAAGATGATTTGAATATCCAAAACGTCATCAAGATAGCCCTAGAAAATTCACAATTCGATATTGTGACTTTTTCTGACGCAAAAGAAATGTTCAAGGAATTGGATAGAGGTATTCCAAATCTATTATTATTGGACATTATGTTACCGGGAATGGATGGACTTAGTATTATCAAGACTCTCAAAGCCAATGAAAAATATCAAGATATTCCCATTATGGTAATCTCTGCCAAGACTTCAGAAATAGACAAAGTAATCGGGATAGATTTGGGAGCTGACGATTATTTGGTAAAACCATTTGGTGTATTGGAGTTGGTTTCAAGAGTTAAAGCTTTATTGAGAAGAAGCGCCAAGCAAGAGCAAAAAAACCAAACTATTGAGATAAATGGTCTAGTCCTAGATAAAGAATCTCATGAGGTTTTCTACTTGACAAAAGAAATAGTATTAACCAAAAAACAATTTGAATTATTGGAATATTTGATGTCAAAACCGAATAAAACCTTAACCAGAGAAGATCTTCTCAATCAAGTGTGGGGTTTTGACTTTGTTGGTGAAAGCAGAACCCTCGATGTGCATATAAAAGAACTCAGAAGAAAAATGCAAATTTCTGGAATTGATAAAACCTCAATTGAAACAGTTAGAAGCGTAGGTTATAAATTTGTCCTATGAGAAGAAAAATAAGCCTGGAGTTTATTCTTTTGATCTTGATTTCACTAATCATATTTTCTATCGGAGCGACCTTGATAGTAAGATCAACCGTCAACGGCATAACCAAACTCAATTTAGAAAAATATATTGAAATAGTTAAATATGACAGTCAATCATTAACCCCGATTGAAATCATAGATAAATACCAAGATTTGGACGATTATCTCAGAATCACCTTTATCGATGGAAGCGGCTCGGTTATCTCAGATACTTTAACGGAAGGGCCTCTTGATAACCATCTAAATCGTCCGGAAATAAGTGATTTAGGTGAAAGTTATATTCGTCATTCCGATACCTTGAACATCGATATGATGTATTTGGCTACACAACTTGATAATGGCAATTATCTCAGGGTCGCAATCCCTATTTCTTCAATCTTGGGTTTTCTTAATGATTTTATCGCTTTATCGATTGTGATTGGGGTGATAATTGTCATATTATCAATTACTTTAACTTCATATCTCATAAAAAATAGTCTAAAACCGCTTGAAGATGTTAAATATATTCTTGAAGAAGTCAATAATGGTGACTACAAGGAAATAATTACCATAAATAAGTATGATGAAATTAATGGATTAATCAAAAAAATTAACGAAATAAATAAGAATATATCTTCAAATATCATGTCGCTTAAATCAGAAAAACAAAAAATGGATTTTCTGTTGAACCACATGGACCAAGGCATCTGTGTTCTGGACGAGAATGCCAAAATTATCCTTCTAAACAATTATCTAAAAGACCTATATCGCTTTAACATTAACTTCAATATCAACAAAGATTATCGTTATCTGTTCAGAGACGAAGAATTGCAAAAAGCGATAATCAAAGTTTTTGAAACAAAAAAAGGCGAAACCTTGATTACTA
Organism: Candidatus Izemoplasmatales bacterium; assembly: GCA_034004745.1. Classification (GTDB taxonomy): domain Bacteria; phylum Bacillota_I; class Bacilli_A; order Izemoplasmatales; family Hujiaoplasmataceae; genus UBA2289. Next base: position 6,435 of record JAVEWC010000002.1, read on the forward strand.
ATGTCAATGGCAAGCATTATTCCGTCTCCTTGATATTTTCTGAAAAAGGCTGGAGTCACGACTATAGTTTGATATTGATTTATACAGACATTACGTCAGTTAAAAACATTGAAATTCTAAAAAAAGATTTCTTCGTCAACGCCTCTCACGAATTGAAATCACCATTAACGACAATTCTTGGTTCTGCAGATTTAATCAACCAAGGGTTGGTGAAAGATGAAGAGACTAAAAATGATCTTATCAACCGCATTGCTTCAGAAGCTAGAAGAATGAATAATCTGGTAATGGATATGTTGACATTGTCGGAATACGAAACAAAGAAAACCGATTCAAAAAAACAAGTGATAAATCTTGGAAAAGTAGTAGATGAAGTAATTGGCAATCTTAATGTTTTCGTTGAAAACAAACAAACCAAGATTCATATAGAAATAGAGAATATCAATATCTTTATCGGTTATGAAGAAATATACCAAGTGTTAAAAAATCTTTTGGAAAACGCCATCAAATATGGCAAACAACTGGGCAATGTTTGGATAAATTCAAATCATGATGAGAAAAATCTTGTAATACGGATAAAAGATGATGGTATAGGAATTCCCAAAGCTGATATCAACAGAGTTTTTGAAAGATTTTATCGAGTTGATAAGGCTCGCAGCAAATCTTCTGGAGGAACGGGACTTGGTTTATCTATCGTCAAACATATCATCTTGAGTTATAAAGGCACTGTGGAATTGAGTAGCGTTGAAGACGAAGGTACCGAAGTTATCATCCGTCTTCCCAAAACAGAAATAACCGGTCTATAAGAGAAGATTCAAGAAAAAACCAAACGATACAACCGAATAATAACAAAAGTAAAAATAAAAATTTAAAAATATATTAAAAAAAAGTAAGATTGGGTGAAAATCTTACTTTTTTTAATGCATTTATGAACCTAAACATTCAAAGTTTTTTATAGAGTCAATTACTCAAAAAGTATAGTTTTTTACCATCATAAATTGTATAATTGAATTATAAGGAGGTGGCCCATGGAAGAGTATAAATTGCATAAAAATATCCTGTGCATTGACTTGAAAAGTTTCTATGCATCCGTAGAATGCGCTATTTCTGGGCTTGACCCCTTTAAAACCCCATTAGTGGTAGCGGATAAGGAACGAGGTGGCGGATCCATAGTTTTAGCGGTTACTCCTTATCTAAAACAACTAGGAGTGCCAAACCGTTTGCGCGTTTACGAATTGCCTAAAAATATCGATATCATCTACCGTAAGCCAAGGATGGAGCGCTATTTGGAATATTCGACGAAAATTATTGAAATATATTTACAATTTATTTCTGAAGATGATCTTTATGTCTACTCTGTCGATGAAGTTTTCCTTGATTTTACTGAATATCTGGATTACTACAAAAAGAGCGATTATGAATTAGCAAAAATGATAATGTCAGAAGTTTATAAACAGACAAAGATCTATTCTACCTGTGGCATCGGGCCGAATATGTTGATTGCCAAACTGGCTTTGGATATCGAAAGCAAACATTCTCCGGAATTCATAGCCAAATGGACTTACGAGGATTTGCCGAATAAACTATGGCCAATCAAACCGCTATCCAAAATGTGGGGTATCGGCAGAAATATGGAAAGAAACCTCAATGCTTTAGGTATTGAAAAGATTGAAGATTTAGCAAAGTATGATGTCAATAAATTAAAAAAGAAATTTGGCGTAATTGGCGAAGAATTATACTATCACACTCACGGAATCGACATGAGTTTGATTCAAGAAAAGCTACGACTTAAACCTGCCAGCAAAAGTTATGGTATCGGCCAAACTTTGTTTGAAGATTATTATGAACCGGAGATTTATCAAATTATTCGTGAGATGGTCGATGATGTTTGCAGAAGACTCCGCGTCAGCAAGAAGAAAGCCACTACTGTTCATTTCGGTTTGGGTTACAGTAAAGATACCGGCGGCGGTTTTGCTAGACAAATGCAACTTCCCCAACCTTCAAGCAATGAATCTCACATTTTTCAATTATGTTTGAAAATCATGAAAAAATTTTACAACGAATCACCAATCAGGATTGTCAGGGTTTCAGTAACGGGATTAATTGACGATCATGATTATCAGGTAAATATCTTTGAAGATATCGAAACCGTCATGAAAGAGAAAGAAGTGTTTCATGCGGTTGATGTAATTAAAGAAAGATTTGGTAAAAATAGTATAAACCGAGCTTCAAGCGAACTTAAATCATCGACAATTAAAGCCAGAAACGAAATGATAGGTGGTCACAATGCCTAATGCATATATTGACCGCGGCATTATCAAATGGGCGGCCTTCGACGCTTTGAACGGTTATCATTCCATGTTAAAAGAGATGCAACATCGATTAGGGAAAAAAGAAAAACCGCTTTTAAGTGAAGATGATTATGATACAATAAACAGAAACATTCAAGAAGCGATTACCGAACAAAAGGAAATTGAATTAAAATATTATAGTGACGGTTATATAAAAACCACTTATGGTTTGGTAAAAAAACTAGACTTTGTCAGTAAATCCGTGATTTTAATGACAAAAGAACAAATATTCGCTGAAGATATTGTTTCTATCGAAGTTTTGGGTTAAATCCACACCCATCCCTTTTTAAAACCTCTTTAAAATGTTATAATTAAGATAACATAAGGAGGTCAACATGAGAAAACTAAAAACTTTAGAATCGCCAAAAATATTGTACTTAATCTTTTTGGCGATTGTTATTTTGGAGATAGCAGCTGCCAGCTTTAGCGTTGCCTTTGCGACGTCGCCAGAGCAAAGGGATGCAGGAATATCGAATATATTTTTAGGAATATTGGCAATAATTCTTTTTTCTTTGCCATGGATTTTGGAATCAAGATTCAAGTTTGATATTCCCAACTATTTGGAGATTACCATTTTATCTTTTTTATTCTTTGCCATTGTTTTGGGGAATATACATGGCTTGCTCGAGACTGTAAAAGGGTATGACAAGTTTTTGCACGCTGTCAGCGGAATATTGATTTCTGTCATTGGCTATGAAATCATTCTCTCATACAATCAGTCAAAGACGAGAGAAAATCAGTTGAAACCCGGGATATTAAGTGTTTTTGCTTTTTGTTTTTCCATTACTCTTTTGGTAATATGGGAGTTTTATGAATTTGCAGTAGATACCATCGCTTATAACATAAATAACAATACTTCTCGTAATATGCAAAGATATCAGTGGCTGAATGAAAGTTTGATTTACCCACAACCATATGGTTTGATGGATACAATGTTGGATTTGATCATTGGATCATTTGGTGCACTTTTGGTTAGTTTCATCGGCTGGCGCATAATCTTGTACCAACAGAAAAAGAAAAGAATCGAGATGGTTGAAAATGATTAAAGAAATAGCTTATGCAAAAGTAAATTTGTTCTTGAACGTTACTGGCAAAAGAAAAGACGGATACCATACTTTGGAAATGTTGAATGCCAAAATTGATATGTTCGATGTCTTGGAGTTCAGAAAAATTGATTCTGAAGCTATCGTTATCATAAAATCCAATGACATCTTTTTATCAAATCAAGACAACATTGTCGTTCAAGTCGCTAGGTATATGCTAAAAACTTATGAGATAAACTCCGGATTGGAAATTACAATTGATAAAAAAATCCCGTTTGGAGCTGGGTTGGCCGGTAATTCTGCAGATAGCGCTGCGGTCATCAAGGGTATAGATAAATTGTTTGAATTAAACCTGTCTCTTGAAACCATGAGAGAAATAGCCCTAATGTACGGCGCAGATATTCCTTACTGCCTGACTGACAAACCGGCTTTTGTTAAAGGTATCGGGGAGATTATTGAAGAAGTGGATTTGGATTTAAGCGAATATCAAGTGCTTTTGATTAATCCGGTGGAATATGTCGGCACAAAAGAAGTTTTTGAATTGGCTGACAAACAGGGATTTACCCAAAAAGATATGGAGATACTTCATTCTGATATTGTCAATAACGATATTGATTCTCTACGACTTAATTTATTCAATTCTCTCGAAGAAGTAGTATTGAACAACTATCCATTCATGAAAGAATTCAAAGAGCTTTTAATCAAAGAATTAGGTAGCGAAGGACTGGTAATGACAGGCTCAGGTTCTAGCTTTTTGAAGATTTTACATAAAAAACATGATTTTTCCGACTTTATTGCCAGATATAATAAAAAATACTTAATAAAAAAACATAATTTTTTATAATTTTTTTGGCTAACCTATTGAATAAAGAAAAATAAACATGTTATAATTTGCCAAAAGAGGTGGTAGTGTGAAGATTACAGAGGTACGTGCGAAAAGAATCAACGGGGACAATCGATTAGTGGGGGTAGCTGCCATAACTATTGATAACTGCTTTGTGGTACACGAACTGAGAATCATTGAAGGGAAGAATGGTTTGTTTGTTGCTATGCCAAGCCGTAAAATGCCGAGTGGCGATTATAAAGATGTCGCTCATCCAATCAACAGTGATACCCGAGCGATGATTGAAAAAGCGGTTTTAGATACTTTTCAAGCTTTACCGGAATTAGAAACAGAAGAAGACAAAAACACCGACGTTTAGTCAGTGTTTTTTATTTTATAAAAAATTCATTCTTTTTTGTTTTGTTAATCTGTTGTATAATATAGATGGACTAAACGAGTAAAACGAAAGGAAAGCAATATAAATAGTATTGCGATGGTTTGTTATGGCTGTTTTTCATGGATCTAAAGTAAAATTGTTTGCACTGAGTTCTAACATTCAATTAGCTCAAGACATAGCCGATTATATCGGCATCCCTTTAAGCAAATGTGAAGTTACACATTTTGCCGACGGTGAAATTAGCATCAACATTCCCGAAACTGTTCGCGGACACAAAGTTTTCGTCATTCAATCAACCTGCAATCCGGTAAATGAACATATCATGGAATTATTGATTATGATTGACGCTTTAAAGAGAGCTTCCGCCAGGGAAGTGAATATTGTTATTCCTTATTACGGTTATTCGCGCCAAGATCGCAAAGCGAAGGCAAGACAACCTATTTCAGCTAAACTGGTCGCCAATCTTTTGGAAGTTGCTGGCGCAACCAGAGTTATCTCCATGGATCTTCATGCCCCGCAAATTCAAGGATTTTTTGATATCCCAATCGATAATTTCCGCGGCATGCCAATCATATCAAATTACATATTAAGTAAAAACTTAGATAACGTTTGTGTAGTATCTCCTGACCATGGCGGCGTTGCCAGAGCCAGGGATTTGGCAAATATCTTACAATCACCTATCGCAATCATCGATAAAATGCGTCCGGAACCAAATGTAGCGGAAGTAATGAATATCATCGGTAGAGTAAAGGGCAAAACCTGTATAATCGTCGATGACATGATTGATACAGCCGGTTCAATTTTCGCCGCAGCCAACGCTTTAGCTGAAGCTGGCGCAAAAGATATTTATGCTTGTTGTACACACCCGGTCTTTTCCAAAACTGCACCACAATTATTGATGGAAGCGCCGATAAAAGAAGTAATCTGTACCAACACGATTGAACTTCCTAAGGATAAGGTTTTCCCTAAGTTAGTTCAACTATCAATAGCTGAACTTTTAGGACAAGGTATCATCAATATTATTGACGATCAAGGTGTATCAACTTTATTCACTTGCGAAAGATAGTATGCCAACTTTACAAAGAGTTTAAATGTGTTATAATATACTAAATTGACGATTGGAAGAGTAGTAAAAAGATTTTTATTTTAGCGAATGAGGGATGGTGGAAGCCTCAGAATAAAACTTATTACGAAAAACGCCCATGAATGACAGAAGAAATTAGTAGAACTGTTCGTAAAACCTGCGTTAAAGGTATTGAGCGCTGATAATTTTATCAGAACTAAGGTGGTACCACGGAAACATTCGTCCTTTACATTGATTGTGAAGGACTTTTTTATTTTTAGGAGGAAATTATGTTACTAAATGAATTGGAAGTTTTATACAAAGATAGTCCACTCTTTAACCATACAAGATATCATAAAGAGTCTTATGTTGAAGGGCAAATAGATTATTTCATTGGCATGAACTCAGAAACAATAGGAAATTTCGCGACCAAATATTATAAAACAATAGACGACCAAGAATTGTTAAAGCTTTTAAGACACAGAATACATGATTTTAGGTCAATTGCCCTCAGTATCATGTGCAGGCAAATGGACGTTGCGGATGCTAAAAGACAAAAGAATTTGGTCGAGATTTATTTAGAAAATCTGAATTGGGTAAACAATTGGGACTTAGTCGACATTTCAGCATCCAAAATTCTTGGAAGTTACCTTTATGACATCAATGATTTTGATTTATTACATGAATTATCAAATTCGGATAATTTATGGCATAAAAGAGTGGCGATTGTCGCTACATACCATTTGATAAAGAATGATTTATTACAAGTTACATTGGATTTGATTGATACTCTTATAACGGAAAAACACGATTTGATGCACAAGGCTTGTGGCTGGATGCTTAGAGAATTAGGAAAAAAAGATACCAATCTACTAACGGATTATTTAGAAACAAACTATATAAAAATGCCAAGAACCATGTTGAGATATGCAATTGAAAAATACCCAGAAAATATAAGAAAAAGGATTTTGAAAGGAGACTTTTTATGGCGATAGAAACAAAAAAATTATACCTTGATTTTCAAAGGTATAAAGACCAAGAAGTAGAAATTAACGGTTGGGTGAGAAACAACCGTTCACAAAAAGAATTCGGGTTTATTGATTTGAATGACGGTACCGCTTTTGAAACGGTGCAAGTGGTTTATGAATCGACAATGGAAAATTTTAAAGAAATTTCCAAATTTAGAGTAGGATCTGCAATTACCGTCAAGGGAAAAGTAGTTTTGACTCCGGAAATGAAACAACCATTTGAAGTTAAAGCAACGCAAATCATTTTGGATGGCGATAGCCTTGACGATTATCCGATTCAACCTAAACGTCATACCCGTGAGTTTTTAAGAGAAAATGCGCATTTAAGAATGAGAACAAATCTTTTCAATGCTGTTTTTCGTGTTAGATCAGTCGTGTCTTTTGCCATTCATAAGTTTTTTCAAGAACGAGGTTTTGTTTATCTCCACGCTCCAATCATTACTGCTAGTGACGCAGAAGGTGCAGGTGAAATGTTCCAGGTAACGACTCTTGCGGGTAAAAAACCGGAAGAAAACTATAGCAATGACTTTTTTGGTAAAAAAGCCAATCTTTCCGTATCGGGGCAACTTCAAGCGGAAGCCTATGCTTTGGCTTATAAGAATGTCTATACTTTTGGCCCGACTTTCAGGGCAGAAAACTCCAACACCACCAGACATGCGTCTGAGTTTTGGATGATTGAACCGGAAATTGCTTTTGCCGATATCAATGATGACATGAAATTAGCTGAAGA
>JAVEWC010000002.1:13966-16286 GCA_034004745.1 Candidatus Izemoplasmatales bacterium
ATGGCTTCAGCGCGACCTTCAGCTTCGCGAATCGCAGCTTCTTTTTTACCTTCAGCATCCAAGATGTTAGCGGCTTTTTCACCTTCAGCGGTTAAAATCGCAGCTTGTTTCTTACCTTCGGCAATCAGGATTGATTCACGACGTTCACGTTCAGCACGCATTTGTTTTTCCATCGCTTCGCGAATTTCCTTAGGCGGAATGATGTTCTTGACTTCAACACGGTTAATCTTGATACCCCATGGGTCAGTTGCATCATCAAGAATAACGCGCATTCTTTCGTTGATTAAATCTCTTGAAGTAAGGGTTTGGTCCAATTCCAATTCACCGATGATGTTACGAAGAGTAGTAGCTGTCAATTGTTCAATCAACAACCCAGGATTTTCCGCACCATAAACGAATTGTTTGGAATCGGTAATTTGTAAGAAAACAACAGTATCTATTTGCATAGTTACGTTATCTTTGGTGATAACAGCTTGAGGTGGGAAATCTAAAACTTGTTCCTTCAAGTTGATTACATCACTTACCATACCTCTTGTATCATAAGTTCTTCTGATACGATCGATGAATGGTACTTGGAAATGCAAACCAGCTGTCCAGGTTGTATAATAATTACCCCAGCGTTCAATAACATATTCCGCTGCTTGAGGAACGATTTTGATTCTAGTTCCCAAATAAACAAGAATAATTACGACCAAAGCCACCAAAACAACGATACCGACTGTAGAAATTAAAAACATTGGCATTAACATAATAAAAACCTCCTAATTAATATTTATATTCCGTTCTTTCAACGGTTATTTTTGAAATCATATCTCTAACTGTCAATTTATTTCTGGTCGCACCAATCAAAGCGGTGTCAATCAAACCCATAAACATAATCAACATTAAAGCGAAAAGCACATTTATTGGCACCAAAACCACTACGAGCAAATATTTAAAGGCGACATCATGTAGAAAGATTGTCATGAAATTAACCGGTCCGGTTAATTTCAACTTCATTACCCTTCTACCCAAAGTCAAACCTTTTAAAAACATGCTGTACAGGGTTGCCAATATTAAAAAGATAAATAAATAATAATACACGACATTGGTAAAGTATAAACCTAAGGGTTCCATATAAGGAGCGGTATCGATGATGTTCTGCTCATTGAGTATATTGGATTGCTCCAAGTAATTATCCAAAGCAGCTGTTTTTAATGCTTCATCTTCACCAGCTAAAGCCTTGGCAACGTCGTAATCCTTTTGAATATCATCCATATTGGCATTATAGACTACCATTATTTCTTGATAAGCAGAGTTTATTTCATCGTAATTCTCTATTTTTCCTTGTAATACTGTTCTACCAACGGCGATGAAACTCAAATATATAATTGTAAAAATCAAAGTCATGTCGATTAAAGAAGATAAAAGTCTTCGAAAAAATCCAGCCCTCATTATTCTTTTCTAACCACCAATTTCACGCCCTTGATTGCCAAGATCACAACTTTTTCGTGTTCTTGAATATCCTCATTGGCGATAGCTGTCCAAATTTTGCCTTCAATCTTGACTTCGCCGCGTTCACCATCGATGATTGGTTTGACGCAAGTAGCAGTTTTGCCAATCAAGGAATCAGCGTTAGTCTTGATTTCATTTTTTTTGACATATCTTTTGAAGATAGGTCTTAAAACCAATAACAAAGCGGTTGAGAACAAGATGAAAACAAGAGCTTGAAGCCAAATCATCTCTGGCCAGAAAATAGCAATAATCAAGGCGAAAAATCCACCTACAGCGAACCAAATGCTGGAAAGATCCATGGTCAGCGCTTCGGTAACACCGGCAAAGATTATTATTGCAAACCAAATGAAAATCATCGTATTTGCAGGATCAATAGCTAAAAACATATCACTACACCTCTTCCTTGTTCAAGTCGATAATTAAAGCTCCTTCGTTTTTATTCCAGTGAGCTTTATATTTGTAAGAATTCTTTTTCGTGAAATCCAACTTCAGCAATTCGGCTACTTCAGACAAGAAAAGTTTGTTGCATACACGAGAATAGCTTGATTTAATCGTGATGTTATGTCTTTGCTCATCGGGAATGTAGTTCAAACTTGCCTGTTCCTTTGTCACTGGCTTAACTGCAATCAATTTATTACTTTTATCAAGCCCCAATAAAACGATATATGCCGATTCAAAGTAAATCGTAGCTGATTTATTCAAAGTAATATTTGATTCATAAAGCGTAGCCAGATCATCCAAAGGCTTTTTTGATACCCATTCAAATTTACTCATATTACAACCTCCATTATATTACATAATCTTCCTATTAATAATTATATCAGAT
>JAVEWC010000002.1:16386-22268 GCA_034004745.1 Candidatus Izemoplasmatales bacterium
GGTTGTAATAAATTGGCATTGGGACATCATTTTGACGACGTCATTGAAACTACCTTGATGAATATTTTCTATACCGGAACATTTAAAACGATGCTGCCAAAAGCTAAATCCCAAAACTACGAAGGATTGGAGTTGATCAGGCCGATGTATCTGATCAAGGAAAATGACGTAGAAAGATTTATAAAATACCATCAGTTTACCATCAATCCACGCGGTTGTTTATTTCAAGAAAGAAATGTTGACTCCAAAAGAAAAGAAATGAAAAAATTAATTACCGATTTAAGAAAAATCTATAAGAATATCGATATCAATATTTTCCGTTCTGCAGAGAATGTCAACTTATCTAGCATCTTGGGATATTATGAAGACGATAAGGAAAGAACTAGTTTCTTGGACGAATATTAATTAGAGCGACGCATATTTTGCGTCGCTCTTAACTATAAGGTTTCACATGAAACATTATTTTCCTAAACAAAATTTAGAGAATAAGGTGGATATTAAATCGTCATTGGAATTTTCGCCGGTAATCTCACCCAAACTACTCCAAGCCTTCCTCAAATCGATTTCAACCATGTCAATAGGAACTTGATTTATGGCAGATTCTAAGGCCTGTGTCAATGCCAGTTTGGTTTCTTCGAGTTTGCCAATATGTCTGGTGTTGGAAATGATAGTATAGTCTTCACTCAATAATTTGTCATCAATAAACAATTTTTTCACTTCATTTGCCAAGGCGTCGATACCGATGTTATTCTTGGCTGAGATGTTGACGAGATGTTCATCGCCTAAACTGATTTTTGAACCCAAATCGATTTTATTGCCAATAATTATTCTCGGCTTATCTTTAGTTAGTGCCAAAAGTTCAAGATCCATTTCGGTCAAATTGGATGATTGGTCCAACACAAGCAGAATCAGATCAGCTCCAGCAATAGCTTTTTTAGTTTTATCGATACCGATTTTTTCTACCAAATCTTCAGTCATTCTGATGCCTGCAGTATCAATGAGCTTTAACAACACGCCATCAAGATTTAATTCGGCTTCAATCAAATCTCTGGTAGTTCCTGAGATTTCAGTAACAATGGCTTTATCTTCTTTTAATAAGGTATTGAGCAAACTGGATTTTCCCACATTAGGTTTACCGACAATGACAGTCTTTATACCGTCTCTGATGACTTGACCGGTATTTGCTTCTTCCAGAATCTTTTCAATTTTTGACATTAATATTTTTATATTGGGAATGATAATTTCGTTTGTCATTTCTATGACATCGTCATATTCCGGGTAATCAATATTGACTTCTATATTCGCCACAATATCTAAAACTTCATTCTGTAAACCTTCAACCAACTTCAAAACGTCTCCATTCAACTGGGAGTTGGCTATTTTCAACTGATTACTGGTTTTGGCATTGACTAAATCCATAATGCTTTCAGCGCCAGTCAAATCCAATCTGCCATTTAAGTAAGCTCTTTTTGAGAATTCTCCGTTTTCCGCCAGTCTCGCTCCATGAGCAATAAGTTGTTTAACAATCTCGTTAGCGATAAAATTCCCACCATGGCAAGTGATTTCAACTACATCTTCAGCAGTAAAGGTTTTAGGAGCTCTAAAAACCGAGACTAAAACTTCATCAATTTGATTTTTGCCATCATGAATAAAACCGTAGTGCACGGTATGCGATTTCTGTTTTGTAAGTTTTGGGCCTTTAAATATTTCTTGGACAATATTAAAACTTTCATCTCCTGAAACGCGAATCAAGTTTATGGCACTGGTGCCGTTAGCAGTAGTCTTTGCGACGATTGTATCGTAAATCATAATTATCACCACCAATATTTTATCATATTTTCCAAAAATAATGTATAATATAACAAAGGTGATTAAAATGAGAAAATTCAGAAAACCATTCAAATTTTATATATTGATGTTTGTAATTTTATCTTTAGCTGTAGCTGGTTATTCTTTATATAAAATCCTAAAAGACGGAACGCCAGTATCAGATCTAAGCAGCCTTTGGGTCTTGCCTTTAATTTTTATTGTTATCTATATGGGAAGCGATATGCTTCTTGATAAATTATTCAACAAGAAAAAGCAAATAAATTATGAAGAAAAATTTGTTGAAGAAATCGCTAAGCGCATGAGAGAAAGCAATGATTTTCTGGTTGAAGATTATCGCAGGTTACAAATAAACCCCAAATTTCAAGAAACTCTCAAAATAGGCTATCAAATCTACCTTAATGGTGAGAATGAAATCTATAACATTGACAAAATCGAAAGAAAATTCAAGAAGGGAACTATTGAATTTAAAGCGATTGGCTATGTCTTGGATTACATAAGAGAATCTCAAAAAACGATGGAATAAACACTCTTTTTAAGGTATAATAGAACTGGTTAAAATTTAAGTTTTGGAGGCACCGTCATGAGTTATAAAGCTTTATACAGAACGTATCGCCCAAAGGATTTCAATGAAGTTGCCGGGCAAAAACATATTACTCAGACCTTAAAGAATGCATTGGCTAACGATAAAGTTGCTCATGCATATTTATTCAGCGGTCCTCGAGGAACTGGCAAAACTTCAATTGCAAAGATTTTGGCAAAAGCGGTAAACTGTATTGAAGCTCCAGCAGATAATCCTTGCAATGTCTGTGAAAATTGTCTGGGGATTCAAGACGGAACAATCAGTGATGTAATTGAAATTGACGCTGCCAGCAATAATGGCGTCGATGAAATCAGAGAGCTGAGAGATAAAGTTAAATATCTGCCTGGATATGTTAAATATAAAGTTTACATCATCGATGAAGTCCACATGCTTTCACAAGGCGCATTCAATGCGCTACTAAAGACTTTGGAAGAACCGCCAGCACATGTTATCTTTATTCTCTGTACAACTGAACTGCAAAAAGTATTGCCGACAATTCAATCACGTTGTCAACGTTTTGACTTCAAAGCCATCAGTACCATCGACATCATTGAGAAATTAAAAGAGATCATAGCGCAAGAAAATATAAAAATCGAAGAAGATGCCATCAAGCAAATAGCTACTTACGCTGAAGGCGGCTTAAGAGATGCGATCTCATTATTGGATCAAGTCTATGCCTATAATCCCGAAACCATCGCCTTGGAAGACGTAAATCAAATCTGCGGCGCAGTTTCCATGAACACCCAAATAGAATTGGCAAAAGCCTTGATTGATTTTGATTCAACCAAAGCCATATCTTTGCTTAACCAATTGCTTGGTCAGGGTAAAGAAGTTAAGAAAATAACCCTTAATTTAATTGAATTCTTCCGGGATATCTTGATGTATTCCAATCTGCATAAACTTGATGAGGCTTCTTTGCTTTATGGACACGTTGAGTTTCAAAAAATAGCCAAGGAAATATCAAATCGCAAAGCTTTTTACATTATCGAAGTTTTAAGTAAAGCCCTCAATGAAATAAATTGGAGCAACAATCCAAAAATTCATTTGGAACTAGCTTTTCTTAAGATTGCGGACAATGAAGAAAATAGCAATTCCAATGTATTGGCCGCAATTGATGAAATTGAAATAAGAATTCATGAACTAGAAACATTTAAGGCTAATGCCGAAGAAAAAGATAAATTGGAATCAAAGGAAATAATTAAAAATATTATCTCTTCCACACAAAAACCTGATGCAAAGAAACCTGAAGAAATCATTGAAACTAAAATCGAGCCAGAACCAACCATCTTTGAGGAATCTAAATTTTCTGAAGAACTTCCAACTCAAGACGTGTTTGCGGAAGAAGAAAAAGTTTCGGTCGATGAAGTGGTTGAAGAAGAACTGGTACTTGAAAGTTCAAGCGACCAAGAATTAGAAGCGAAACTAGATGAGATAGAAGTCGAAACTGAAAACTCGGAAGTTGTTGAAACGCCTTTGGCAAAAAAGAGTTTAATGGAAGAAATAACAGTTGAAACCAAAGTCATCCCAAGTTCTCAAAAAATAAAAGAAGAGCTTTGCGACGATATTTCCAATACTTATGATATTTCTTTTGTCGAAGAGGTTCTCAATAACCCAAACAAGCAAGATAAAGTTTCTTTAATCAATCGTTGGTATAACTTCCCGGAAATAGACGGCGAAGAAGAATCAAAATACCTGGCAACGCTTTTGGAAACGGCAACGGTAACGGCATCAGCTTATGACAAGATAATCATTACTTTTGCCAGCACGACCATTTGCAATACGCTGATGATACCCGCGAATAAAGAAATAATCATGAAAATCATTAATAAAAAATTTAATAGAATAATTAATTATATGGCACTGCCAACCAGCGTTTTCAACGAAATCACAAGAGAATTCATGGATCGTTATCGCATGGGCGATAAGTATATTAAATTGTCGAAAATTGTGTGTGAAGGTCTCAAAGACGTTTCTAAAGTGGAAAAAGCCGCTACCCAAGACACTAAACCACAAATTCTTCAAGATGCAATCGAACTTTTCGGTGATAAAGTCAGAGTCAAGGATTAGGAGGTTATCATGATCAATCCACAAATGTTAAAACAAATAAAACAAATGCAAGAAGATATCAAAAGAATTCAAACCCAAATCAACGAATCGACTTTTTATGGCCAAGCAGGTGGTTCAGTGGTAAAAGTGGCGGTAAAAGGGACTAAGGAAGTTGTTTCAATCAACATAAAAAAAGAAGAGGTTGACGTAAACGATCTCGAGATGATTCAAGACTTGATTGTAGCGGCGTTGAATGACGCCTTCAAGAAAGTTGACAAAGAATTGGAAGAATCACTCGGTTCAGTTACTCAGGGCGTAAACATGCCGGGATTATTCTAATGATCCTTCCGCAAGCGTTAGAGGATTTAATAGAAGAATTTAAAAAACTTCCAGGTGTTGGCAGAAAGACAGCTGAAAGATATGCTATGCATATCATAAATAAATATACAGAAGAAGAAGTTAACCAATTAACCAAATCGCTTTCTGATGCGAAAGCAAAGCTTCATCATTGCACAACTTGCGGAAATCTTACAGATGAAGAAATTTGTAGCATCTGCAAAGACGAAAAAAGAGATCTATCGACGATTTTAGTTGTTGAAAATACCAAAGATGTTTTCTCGATTGAAAAAGGCAATGAATATCACGGTTTATATCATGTCCTAAACGGTGTTTTATCACCGATGGAAGGTATGGGGCCAGATGATATTAATCTTGAAAGTCTTTGGAAAAGAGTTGTAAACGATAAGGTCAAAGAAATTATCATAGCTACTTCTTCGACACCGGAGGGAGAAACTACGGCCCTTTACATTAAAAGAGTTCTACAAGAAACTGATATTTTGGTTAGTAGAATTGGCTATGGCGTACCTGTAGGTCTGAATTTGGAATACGCTGATGATTTGACTCTTTCGAAAGCAATTGAAAACCGTAAGAAAATCTAGAAAAAAATAAAAAAAATCTCTACTACACGTCTATTATTATGATATAATAATATGTAGTAAAATTGAGGTGATTGAAATGTTATCCATTTTTAAAGTTTATTCACTAGCAATAATGGACACAATTAATGATTTTTTAGAACCATACTTAGCCCAAGTAGTTGATATTTTTACAGGACTCGATTTCTGGCTTCAAGCTGTTGTATTGCTTTCAATCGCCATTTTCGTAATTGTTGGATTATTCGTTTTTATGAAAAAATTCATTAAATTATTCCTGGTATTAGCTGTATTGGCTGCCATTTTTTGGTTTGTATATTCTCAAGGCTATCTTGACAGCATTCTCTCAATCAATTTATTCAAATTATCATTTTAAAGAAAGCACACCATTTATAATGGGCTTTCTTTTTTTTATCTAAAAAAACAAACCGTGAAGGATTATGCCAATAATCCTTCATAAATATCATTAAAGCAGATTTTTTCAACAAGAAAGG
>JAVEWC010000002.1:22368-32171 GCA_034004745.1 Candidatus Izemoplasmatales bacterium
GAAATTGAAAAGGTTTTGACTGAAAATCAGATTCAATATGCTTTTGAATATGTTGTTGATGATAATTACCCAGAAGATTCTTTTGTTGAGTATAAGGATTTTGAAATTGGCGATTATTATGAAGAAGGCGTAATCAATGTCGTCTTATACAAAAACACTTTTACAGATAATGCAACATCCTTGATAATATCAAAATACGTCGATGGTGGTAATGATACCCAAGACCAAGCAATTGAAATTTATAATCCAACCGATACAACTGTCTTTTTAGGCGATTATCACTTAGCTTTGTACAATAATGGTTCTTACGAAGTAACTAACATCATTAATTTAAAAGACGTTGATTTATTGCCGGGAGAAACTTATGTCATTGCCAATAAAGCTTCAACCAACGGCAATCTATTAAAAAAAGCCGATGAGTATTTCTTTGAACTCAATTTTGATGGCAATGATACCATACAATTACGTTATAAAAACAATACTTACATTGATTCCATCTATCACATTGGCAACACTGATTTCGTCATGGACAATGAAGTTTACATTAGAAAAGCCAATGTTGTAAAAGGCGCAAGAGACTATGTGTTTACTCAGTGGAACGCTTATATTCCAACTTATATAAGTACTCTGGGAACTCATCCCGTATCTACTCCTAGCAACATAACCTTCACTTTCATCAATAGACCTTTCTACGATTTGCTGGGCGGAATGGACAACGTAACGTTATATTCAATTAACGATGGGGATACTGCTTCATTTTCTCCGGGATTCACCGATAATCAAAGAGTAAGATTCTTGGGTGTTGACACCCCGGAAACTTACCCAGTAACAGATCCATGGGGACCGGCAGCCAAAGCTTATACGACATTCATTCTCAACAATGCCATCGGCATTTACATTCAAAGCGATCCTGATTTGGGATATACTGAAAGTTACGGACGTCACCTAGGCTTGGTTTGGGTCAATCTCGGCGAAACCGGATTAACAATCAATATTGAAGATGATGATGAGAATATTATAAGAACTGAGCATTTAAGCGGTTGGATACTGCTGAATTATCAACTGGTTCTTAACGGTTTCTCCTATAATTATTACGGAAGTGCGTCGAAACTAGTTTTCGATAACCGTTATTTATATCGCTGGTTCCAGGATGCACAATTATCTGCCCAAGAGAATGGATATGGAATCCACGGATGAGACTTTTTGGCAGAATTCTATATGCTTTACTGGCCGTCGGATTATTCTTATTGGTATTTACTTATACCCTAGATTTAACGGCTAATAGATATATTGAAGAAGTGTTTGGCGGTTCCTTGACTGACGAAGAGTCAGATTTACCAGATTTTTATTATTTTTATACTTCAATACCTGACTATCATAAATCTACCCCAATTATTTCAATTGATCAATTGGAATACCAAATAAGAGGTTATGAAGTTGTGCAAGCGGAAATAAATGAGTCTTCCGAACTTATTGTTGAAGAATACGTTTATATCATTGTCTACAGCGATACCCAAGATTTATCAGTTTTGGATAAATTGGTCCTCACCGGAAGTGACTCTGTGGAAGACAAGGATATTTACCTAATCCGTTTCAAAACACTTAACATTTTGAATGGAGTAAACGACCAAGGATACGTTTATCTGTCTAAAGATTTGTTTTTAGACAATGGGTTTGATACAATAAAGTTGCTGGACGACAACGAAGATACAATATTTGAAAGCGCTTTAAGTTTGGCGGAGACAGATTTTACAGTAAAAGAGAATCTAGAGATTTTCTTTGAACAAGAAGATAAACTGCCGACAGAAGAAGACATCGATAAATTAAGAGATGATTTCATCTCTCCAAGAATAATCCATCTTGACGACGAGGTCAGAATGGATCCAAGCCTGTTTATCAAGGGATTATTGATTTATTTCTTGATACTGATTATTTCGACTTACTTGATTTTCTTTAGAAGAAAAAAATACGAATAAAAAAATATACATATAGTATTTGGAGGACATATAATTTATGGAATTGAGATTAGAGAATTTAACAAAGGTTTTCACTAATAAAACCGGACAGGAAACAAGAGCGGTCGACAATCTTGACATCACGATAGAGTCAGGAACTCTAGTGGCTTTATTAGGGCCTTCAGGTTGCGGAAAATCTACTACATTATTCATGATTGCCGGTTTGGTTAAACCGACATCGGGAAAAATCTTTTTCGGCGAAGACGATGTAACAAAATTAGCTCCGGAAAAAAGAGGAATTGGTTTGGTTTTCCAAAACTACGCTCTATATCCTCACATGACGGTTTTCAAAAACATCCTTTTCCCATTGGAAAACATGGATGTACCAAGAGATGAAGCTTTCCAAAGAGTTAAGGAAATGGCAAATCTTGTTGGTATTGGCGAATTATTGGACCGTAAACCTTCACAACTTTCCGGTGGCCAGCAACAACGTGTTGCCATCGCCAGAGCTCTGGTAAAAAAGCCAAGAGTATTGCTTTTGGATGAACCGCTGTCAAATCTTGACGCAAGATTAAGATTGCAAATGCGTGAAGAAATCAAACGTATTCAAAGAGAAACCGGCATTACCACCATCTTCGTTACTCATGACCAAGAAGAAGCAATGAGTATTTCCGACAAGATGGTTGTTTTGGATTTTGGTAAAGAACAACAATACGACGCACCGCAAGACATGTACAATCAACCTGACAACCTCTTCGTTGCCAGATTCCTTGGAAATCCTCCAATCAACGCTTTTGAAGCGGAAGTTAAAAACAAGAAATTAATCATCAACAACAAACCGTTCATGAATGTCAATGTTCCTGATGGTTTATATGATGTGGGAATGAGACCGGAAAACTTCCGTGTTCATGAAAAAGGTTTCGAAACGGAAATCAAAGATATCTTCCACATCGGTAGAGATACGATGATTCACTTTGAATTCAACGGCAAAAACGTAAGAGCACTGGTAGATTCGGATTCAATGACGGACAACCAAAAAACTGTGCTTTTAACCATTAAACCGGAAAGAGTTTATATCTTTGACAAAGAAACCGGAAAGGTAGTAAACCATGCGTAATCTTATTAAAAACGTCAAGGGGTTTTTAATAAAGATCGGAAACATTATTAAAACCTTCTTTTGGAACGTTAGGAGAATCATTAACAATTTCAAAAGGAAAATCAGTAATTTTCTGGATAAGCATAAAATCAACCCTGCCGGTAAATTCCCCGGCTGGGCTAAAGCGTTATTATACCTATCTCCAGCACTGATTATCCTAGCGGTATTCACTTTCTGGCCGATTATCAACTCGTTTGCCTTGGTAGTTTATGAAAACTACAACATGACCAACAATACGATTACCGGCTATACCATCTTTGGTAACTTTTTAAGAGTTTTAACCGATGAATCCTTCATCGTACCGGCTTCGCATACGGCTTCAAGCGCGGTAATAAATACCCTGATCATTGTTTTCATCAGCGTACCGATCTCCATTTTCATAGCACTGGGCGTATCGGTAGCCTTAAACGCAATCAAACCTTTAAAAGGTTTCTTTCAAACCATTTATTTCTTGCCTTATGTGACCAATACAATCGCGATTGGTTTGGTCTTTGCTTATATGTTCAGAACTGACGGTGGTTTGGTAAACCAATTCATTGGACTTTTCGGAGTCGATACTGCCGGTTTATCCTGGGTAGAAAGCAACGCAGTGTATTGGCGAAGCATGTTTGTCTTAATTTTCTATAGCATTTGGTCAGCATTAGCATTCAAAATAATGGTATTCTTGACCAGTATTCAAGGGATTGACAAACAATACTATCAAGCGGCAGCGATTGATGCAACGCCAAAGGGTAGAATCTTCAGCAAAATCACTGTTCCATTGATTTCGCCAATGATCTTCTATATCACGGTTACCTCTGTAATCGGCGCATTCAAGATTTATAATGCAATCGTCGCCTTGTTTGGTGTTCAAGGAGCTCCTCCAGGAGTTAACTACAACCTCCAATCAATCGTCATGTACATTTACCAATTCATCGACGGCAGCAAAGAAGGACAATTGTCCGTTGCAGCCGCAGGTTCTTTGATATTGTTTGCGATTATATTAGTTCTTACTATAGTCCAGATGCAAGTCAGCAAAAAACGCGTTCACTACTAGGAAAGGGGGCTATATATAATGGATAAACAATTATTTTTAAAATCTAAGAAAATAGAAAGTATCACTTTTATCTTTGACATCTTGGCAATTATTGCCTATATCGCTCTATTCCTGATGTTATTCAACCTCTTGCAATTACCGGATTTAGATCCAATCAGTGGCAGTATGGATTTGGATAATCTCGAGTTTTTAACCCCGACATATGAATTATTGGGTTCAAATTTGGATAAATGGCAGATGAACAGTATCATTTCCATTTTGGTAATCTTCTTGGTCGTAACTTTTCCGATGTTGTTCATCAATATCAAAAAGAACAAAACAAGAACCATCTATGAAGTTGATTCCTATGTAGTAGGTTCAAAATTCGTTCAAGCATTGATCAATTTGTTGACCTTCAATTTTGTTGGCGCAGGATTAAGAATTTATAATACCTTCATCCTAATAAAATTCGTCAAGGGTTACAGTCCCAAAGAGTTTTTCCAAAGCATAATTCCCGCAATCAAGAAATGGTTTGCGGATCGAAAAGTCAAAAAGGAAAAAATCAATGAAGCTACGATTGATGAGTATTCAGCTTCCCTAAAAAGAAGCATTCGTCGTCAAAATACCGTTGGCGCTTTACGGATGTTGGGTACCTATCTATTCTTGGTCTTAATGGCTTTAATAATCATTATTCCGTTTTATTGGATGGTGCTCACATCACTCAAGACTTTTACGGAATCAGTAGCTATTAATCCTAAATTTTTCTTGTCGATTTCACGTTGGAATTGGGTAAACTATAAGGTTGTTTTAACGGAACTGAACTTCGGCCTTTATATAAAGAACACAGTTACTGTAGCAATCTTCTCAACCTTAGGCACAATTTTAACAACCATATTCGCTGCTTATGCATTCGCTAGAATTGAATTTAAAGGTCGTGAATTATTATTCTCAATCTTGATTATGACCATGATGATTCCTGGCGAATTATACATCATCACCAACTTCATTACCGTCAGTAAAAACGGTTTGGGATGGGTCGGTATGCCAACTGGCGAGAATCAATATTTCTTGGCCATGATTATACCATTCGTCACCAGCATCTCTTACATTTTCTTCTTGAGACAAAACTTCAAGCAAATACCTGAATCATTGTATAAAGCAGCTCGAGTAGACGGCTGCAGCGATTTCAAGTATTTGATGAGAGTTATGGTGCCAATTGCTTCACCAACAATTTTCACAATTACAATCCTTAACGTATTCAGTTCATGGAACGCCTATATTTGGCCGCGTATCATCACCGGCGTCGGCGATCCTGATGCTAAAAATTATTGGTTGATTTCCAACGCTCTACGCGATTCAACCTTTGTTCAAGACTCTGGAAGAGTAATGTACAACTTGCAAATCGCAGCCAGCGCCTTGGTAACTGTCCCACTATTAATCGTCTTCTTTATGTTCCGTAAATACATCATGAACGGAATCGGACGAAGCGGAACCAAAGGTTAAAAGAGGTGGAAAATATGAAAATCAAAAGAATATTAACATTAATGTTATTTGTAGTTTTGGCATTTTCCATGATGGGATGCCCAGCAATCATCAACCGTCCACCGGTATTTGTGCAGATGGTTGACGGCGTACCGCAAAGTATCAATTCAGTCACTTACAATCATGTTAAGGGCACTGAATTTGAACCATCGATTTTAATCAACGATTTGGTGGAAAACCAAAATATTCGCGCCATCGATTATAACCAAACTGAAGTGGTTTGGGGTAAGGACAGGAAATACGAAGATATTTCTGATGCCATTTTCATCACCAATTTCTATGAAAGATGGGAAGATGACTCCGATGCCAATAGAGACGGGGTTGTTGATGAAGCGGATGAAGCGCTATGGGGAACATTGAAAACTGATGAAGAAGGTAATTATGTTCTGGATCAAGGAATAATCTTCCTGATTGAATTCATTACCCCGGTCGGCGGAACTTTCGCTTTCACAATGAGGGTTCAAGACTCTGAAGGCGCAAGAGCTGAAATTTCTGGAGTCATAACAATTGTCGCTCCAGAAGAGTAGTACATATGGAAAAAATATCATTTATGGTATATAATAAAGTTATTATGAAAGTTTAATTAAGGAGGAATAATATGACAATCACCAAAAAATTCATTGGTCTATTCATGTTGTTGATGCTGGCAATCGCGTTCATTGGTTGTGGCGTTCAAACAACCACTGGAACACCGACCACTGGAACACCAACCACGGCAGCTCCAACAACTGCTGCACCAACTACGCAAGCACCTACAACGGTTACACCGACAAACGGCGGCACAACTGCTACGCCGACGACAGAAGGACCAACTTCAAACGTAACCACTACAGAAGAACCTACGACTAACACAGCACCTCAATTCGTTGGTTTATTTACAAAACAAACAGTATATAAGGGTTCACAAACTTATGACATTTTAGCCGGCGCAAAAGCTATCGACGCTGAAGACGGCGAATTGGATGTCATGACTGCTGGAGCTTTCTCGACTACAAGAGTAGGTACTTATGAAGTTTATGCCTATGCACAAGATTCTGACGGCAACGTCATTACCGAACTTATCACTCTAACAGTCAAGGAATTATCGGCTTATGCAATCCCAGCTGAACTCACAACCGATCCAATTGCTATTGAATTATGGCATTCAAACGGCGCGACAATCGAAGCGGCTTTAAACCGTTATGCATTGGAATTCAAGGATTTATATCCTAACATCACCGTTACAATTACCAAAAATGGTAACAACTATGATGAGTTGAGAGAAAATATGGTCAATGCCATCAGAGGCGGACAAATTCCTAACATTATCCAAAATTATCCTGACCATGTAATGGAATACATCAACAACAACGGCGTTATCTCCATGACACCTTATATTTATCACCCTGTTCATGGTTTTGATCCTGCAGTTGAAGAAGAATCTTTCCTCGATATCTTGTTATCTTATCGTCGTGAAAATTCCCAATACACCAATGACGGTGAATTCTATTCCTTGCCTTTCAATAAATCAACAGAAGTCATGATTTATAACAAGACAATGTTTGATATTCTTATCGCCAATGGTACAATTGACGAAGTTCCAAACACTTGGCAAGAATTATTTGCCTTAGGTCCAGATTTAATGGCCATCAAAGATGGTGTAATTGATCAAGTAACAACAAAATTAAATCAATCAACTACACTTTCATTACACAAAACTCCAGAAGAAATTCAAGCTATCAAAGATAATTTCGTGCCAATTACTTATGACTCTCCAGCCAATGCTTTCATTACTTTAACAAGACAATGGGGCGGAGAATATACTGGTATCGATTCAGCTAGAAATGGTGTTGTCTTATTCGACAACGCTGAATCAAGAGCAATGTTAAGCTATTTCTTCGATAACCGCGACAATCCTTTCACCTTACCTGGAAAATGGGGCACAGAATATGCATCAGACGCTTTCAAGGTTGCTCAAACAGCTGTAACCTTCGGCTCAACCGGCGGCGCTAGATATAACACTCCAAGTGTTGTCAACAATGAATTCGTATTTGAATTCGGCGTTATGCCAATGCCTTACAACCAAGATCTCCCTGGCGAAAGAACAGCAATCCAACAAGGAACAAACATGTCAATCACTACCGCTGGCAATGATCAACAAAAATTAGCTTCATGGTTATTCCTCAAATTCTTGACCAGCAAAGAAATTCAATTGGACTTCGCATTGGAAACCGGTTATTCACCAGTAAGAAACTCTGTTTACAGTGAAGAAATCTATAACTTATTCAGAGATGGAAAAGAAATGGTTTATGATACAGTAAACAAAGTTTGGACTGCAACAGCCAACAACGCATCAGGCGAAATGTTGATGAAGTCAGCCGCTGCCAATGCCGCTGCAGAACAAGCAAACTTCTTATTCTACGATCAAGCTTTCGTCGGTTCGTCTACTGCCAGAGCAGAAGTCGAATTAGCTTTTGAAAGAGTAATCCTGGGATCATTGGAAGGTACGACAAAAGCGCAGATCATTGATTCGGCAATCGCTGCGGCTGTTGCCAACACCAATAGAATTCTCGGATAATTAAAAAGAAATTTTAATATAGGGCTAAATTAATAGTTTATATGAAAAGTATTAATTTAACATATAATTACATTATTCTAAAAAGGAGGATAATATGAAATTCAACAAAAAGTTTTTAAGTATTTTCTTCATAGCTTTACTAGCAGTAGTGTTAGTTGCTTGTGGAGGAACTACAACGGCAGCTCCGACGACTGCAGCGCCAACAACGGCTGCTCCAACGACGGTAGCGCCAACAACGGTGGCTCCTACAACACAAGCTCCTACAACAGTGGCTCCGACGACGCAAGCTCCAACAACGGTACCACCGACAACAGAAGCTCCTACAACTACAGAAGCTCCAGTTGACTGGGTTACTATTGAAGCGGCTTTAAGAGCTCATTACAGTGAAACTCTTGACAATGATGAATTTGTGGCAACAGCAGATTTGACTTTAATAGCAACAATTTCTGACGCGACAATCGAATGGTCAAGCAGCAACACTACTTACCTAGGACATGACGGTACTGTTACTCAACCAGCATTTGCTACAGGTGACCAAACAGTAATCTTGACTGCAACACTAACAATTGGTGCACAAGATCATGATGTAATGTTCTTCGTAACTATTGACGCTTTAGCAAAAACTGATGCTGAAAGAGCAGCAGAAGCTCTAGCAGCTGTAATGGTTTTCCCATTCAAGGAAAAATGGTCTTCAGCAGATAGCGAATCTTTAGATTTCTTGACTACAGCTCAAGACGCTGACGGTGAATCATACGAAGTTGTATGGACATCAAGTCATCCTGAGTATATCGCAGTTGACGGAACCATCGTTCAACCAATGGATGAAGACATAGTTGTTACTATGACAGCTACCCTGACAATCAATGAAGTTGAATTTTCTCAAACTAAAGATTTCACAGTTTCCAAGATGGAAGAAGGCACTCCTGTAAGCACAATCGCTGCAGCAGTTGCAATGGGTGATGGAGCTTATGTCAAGATTCTTGGCGTAACCGTAATCGCTAAATATGCATCTGGCGACGTATTCTTTACAGACGGCGTTGATATCCTTTATATCTATACTCCAACCTTCACTTCAGAAGTCGGTGGCGTATACGACATTACTGGTATCATGGATTACTATTACAATGCTCCGCAATTAACAGGAGATGATACTCATCCATTAAGAGCAGAAGCTTCTACAGAAACTGTTAAAGCAGCTCCTGTTCAAGTTATGGCTGGTATTTTAGATGTTATTGCTGATCAAACAATGCCTACTCCAGAAAATCTATTCCAATATAAAACATACACAGTAACCGCTAAGATTTATGTTAATTCAGCTTGGGGCAACTATTCAGTATTCCTAGTTCCTAGCAACTATGATTTTGAAGCTCCATTGGCAACTGGTGCAACTCAACCTAACGGCGACTCCATCATGATTTATTATAAATCAGACATGAGCGTTCTAGCGGCATTCCACGGACAAGAAGTAAATATTGATATCCTTACTCAAGGCTGGAGATCAGACAAGAGCGTATGGTATGCAAACTTCTTCGGAACAGCAGCAGACGTTGAAATCAATATTACCGACGACCAAGAAGC
>JAVEWC010000052.1:0-1849 GCA_034004745.1 Candidatus Izemoplasmatales bacterium
TGAATAAAGAAACTTTGGTTAAAGTGATTATTCAAGGTTTTGGCCTGATGTTAGCCGGTTTGACAGCTTTCTATCTTGGCTTGAATGTTATTGCCGGAGCTAGTGTTACCCAAGCGATAACAATGGCGTTTCTGACAGTTGTTTTTGGAGAATTGTTTAGGGCATTTTCTGCCAGATCAGAAGTTAAATTCTTATTCCAATACAATCCGCTTAGCAATCGTTTCCTCAACTATTCAGTTTTCATTTCCGTAGGGTTGGTTTTAGCTTTAATCTATATTCCGTTTACCGCGAAAATCTTTTCCCTTGAAGCCTTGACGTTAGTGGAACTTTTGATAGCCATGGGCTTGGGATTTGTACCGATGCTTTTTGGAGAACTTACCAAAGTGGTGCACAAAACTTTATAGTTTACCGATAAACAGTTGAAAATCATTGATAATTAAAGTAAAATTGAAAATAAGGTTGGTGGTTTAAATGAAAAACAATATTAAACAAAATATCTTGATTGGCAATGATGAAGAAATCTATAAAGAGTTTCCTAAACTCAAAGGTATAGATTATTTTTGCCAAGTTGTAATCACCAATAAAAGACTGATTATCTATACTCAAGGTAACAATATCACCAGTAACCGAAAAGTTAAAAAAAGAGGAATGAAGGAAATTGAATTGAATAGCATTTCACATAGCGAATATTATCTTGAATATATCAAAAATTCTTTCTTGGTAAAATTAATAGGTTTTATTTTCGCTATAGGAGCTCTGATACTTGGTTATGGAATTTATCAACAACTTATCACCGTACCAGTTTATCAATATTCAGGAATATTGAATTACGTAATCTTGGGATTGGTTTTCATCATCGGTTTAGTTTTAATGTTTCGTATCAAGAAAATTCTTTACTTCAAGGTTTTATCAGGATTCAACGTTGGAACTGAACTGGAATTGAAACCGACTAAGTATAATGAATTGGCTTTAAAATATCTCGCAAGTAAATTTTATTAGAACAAACAGGTTCAAGAAACGAATTCTTGGACCTTTCTTTTTTCATTTTATCGAAATCATAATTACAGTGATTATTTATCGTGATATAATATCTCTAATAACTTTAAATCATGAGGTGAGAAACTATTATGAAATTGAATTACAAAAAAGTTTTTTTAGTCGGTCTAGCTTTCTTTTTAATCTCTCTATTTAATCAAACCTATGATTCTGTCATATCAAAAATATTGATTGACAAATTCGGCTTGAATCAAACTTGGTCGGGCGCAGTAATGGCTTTGGACAATGTATTGGCTTTGATATTGATTCCAATATTTGGGGCGATATCGGACCGTCACAATTCTAAAATCGGCAAAAGAACACCATTCATCATTGTTGGGACAATTGTCGCAGCCTTTGCCTTCATTGGTTTGACTTTCAGCGACAATTATCAAAGAACGATGATTGAAACCCAAGACGCAGCCATAATCAGTGATTACAACAATGTCTATGGTGAAAATTTCACTTATAGTGAGTGGGTAGCCATCAAGGATGATATTGTACTGCAGTGGACAACCTTAAAAAACGACAACGTCATTACTCAAGAAGAATATGACAATTTTATCCTTCAAGTCATTGATGGTGATGACACTGGCGATATTACCGATCCTAATAATATTGAATATCGTGCTGATCACCGTAATGGTATGCAGGAAATCCTTGATTATATTCTCGCAACTGATCCTGAAAATCTAGAGGTAACCAATCGAGACAGTCTCGATTTGAAGGAATATTTCTATTTGCATTTGAATCAGAAAACCTTATTGATCACCGTTAAATCACCAACAAACTTTATTGTATTTATGTTGATATT
>JAVEWC010000052.1:1949-6645 GCA_034004745.1 Candidatus Izemoplasmatales bacterium
TTGATGGATGAATTTGGCAGAAGAATCTTGTTCCCATATTCTGCGTTCTTCGTAGCTATGAGCTTTATCACCATGTTCTTTGTCAAACATGGAGATGCAAAAGTTTTAAAGAAAGAATCAAAATTAGAAAATTTTGATGTTGATATGGATTAAACAATAATAGATAAAAAAAATAGTGCTCTCTTCCATAAAAAGGAAAATAGGGCACTATTTTTTTTCATCCGGTCTGAAAAATTCAAAGACGGAATTGTGATAATATTTTCTTACCTTATCAAACTCAAGTTGGTTTCTTGCGGTATACCCGATGATTGTCAACCCCTTGTTCAAAGCTTTCTTCAAATAGCGATTTGGCATATCCTTCAGGCCATAATTGATGAAATCGGGTTTTGTAAAATGGTTCAACAACATTCTTTTTAAAATGAATTTCGTGACTTTGGAAATTGTCTCATCATCAATGAAGTATTCGGCCAATTGCCCTCTTACGATATCGGGAGCGTTCTTCCGGAAATAATTGATGATTTTTGGATTGAAGGATTGAATGGCGAATTTACCTTCATAACCTTTGATGATGTCCAAAAAGGCTTCACATAATTTATAATAATCACCTTTTGGCTTTAGTTCGATAAGAAGCGGTACTTTCCCGTCAACCAATGATAAGACATCTGTTAACAACGGTATATGCTCGTTTGTGTTTAACAGGTGCAGATTTTTGATTTGATCATAGGTGGTTTCGTGTAGAAACCAATCTTTCTTGCATACTCTATTTAAGTCGTCATCGTGAAAAACCACTACATTCCCATCTTTGAGGACGTGAATATCCAACTCAATTGCGTAACCATAATCGATTGCTTTTTTGAAGGCTAACAATGAATTTTCCGGTATTGATTTATCTAAAGAATGAAAACCTCTATGAGCAATGTAACTTGTTTTAATCCATTCGAGATCTTTCATGTTAAAAAGCCTCCCTTTGAATAATATTATATCACGGTCTTGATAAATCACAATTCGATTTTTGTATAAAAGCCATTTCCGCCTCAGATAATTTTTTGTTTTTGCGTTTTTGTCTTTTATGATATAATTATAAAGAAGAGGTGATTCTATGGAGAATTTTTTATTTCATAGTCCAACGAAATTTATCTTTGGAAAAGATACCGAAAATCAAGTCGGTGAATTATTAAAATCATACAATGCAAAAAAGGTTTTGATCCACTACGGTACGGGATCAATCAAAAGATCCGGTCTTTTTGATCGCGTGGTTGAATCTTTAACAAAATCAGAAATTGAATATGTGGAATTGGGAGGAGTAGTTCCCAATCCAAGAGATACCTTGGTTTATGAAGGTATTGAAATCTGCAAGAAGGAAAACGTTGATTTTATTCTGGCTGTTGGTGGGGGAAGTGCTATCGATTCAGCGAAAGCCATCGCCGCTGGCGCTTTATATGAAGGTGATTTCTGGGATTTCTGGGATCGCAAGTTAGAACTGAAA
This sequence comes from Candidatus Izemoplasmatales bacterium, assembly GCA_034004745.1. GTDB lineage: Bacteria > Bacillota_I > Bacilli_A > Izemoplasmatales > Hujiaoplasmataceae > UBA2289. The sequence continues at coordinate 3,436 of JAVEWC010000052.1, forward strand.
GTAGCTTTGAAGGTCGGGGTTATCTTGACCATTCCCGCTGCCGGAAGTGAAGGGTCGAATTCTTCAGTCATAACCAAGACAGAAGGCATGCTGAAAAGAGGACTTAATTCAGATGTTTATCGTCCTACATTCGCCATCATAAATCCGGAATTGACATATACTTTGCCAGCTTATCAGACCGCTGCCGGTATCGTCGACATGATGAGTCATATCTTGGAAAGATATTTGACCAAATCCAAAAATGTCATCTTAGTCGACCGCTTAGCAGAGTCCACTTTAGTTTCCATCATTGAAGCGGCGCGTGTGGTTATGAAAGAACCGACAAATTATGAAGCAAGAGCTACCATATGTTGGGCAAGTACCATCGCTCATAACGGCTTCTTGGGAGTGGGAAGAATATCGGATTGGGCGACTCATCGTCTTGAACATGAACTTTCAGCACTCTATGACGTGACTCATGGTGCAGGTTTGGCAGTGATGTTCCCGGCCTACATGCGTTATACAATCATGGAGGACATTCAAAGATACCGCCGTTTTGCCATAAAGGTGTTTAACATCAAGGACAATAAACGCAAACCGCTAAAAGTAGCTCAAGCCGGTATTAATGCTTTGGAAGAATTTTTCAAAGAAATCAACATGCCAACCAGTTTTAAGGATATTGAGGCCAAAGAAGAAGATATTCCAAAGTTAGTTGAAAAATTACAAATTAACGTTGGTGAAAGATTTGGAAACTTCAAATCATTGACAATGGAAGACGCTGAAAACATTTACCATATCGCTTGTAAATAAGAACTTAAAAGGCTCAAAAGGCCTTTTTTTCTTTGTGTTGAAATCAATGAAATAAAAAGCATCTTTTTTAACAAAAATGTTTATGAAAACGCTTGCCCTTATGTTAAAATATATTTAGTGAGGTGAAAGTTATGAATATAGGATGTGTAAAAGAAGTAAAAAAACTGGAGTTTCGTGTTGGCTTGACTCCATCTAGTGTCAATGAATATGTAAGACATGGACACAAGGTTTTTATTGAAAGCAACGCAGGATTAAATTCTGGCTTTCCAGATGAAGAATATGCAAGTGTCGGAGCTATAATCGTACCTACCGCAAAAGAAGTCTGGGAAAAATCAGACATGATTGTCAAGGTTAAAGAACCGTTGGTGGAAGAATATCAATACTTCCGTGAAGGTTTGGTTCTTTATACCTATTTACATCTAGCCGCAGACCAAGCTTTAACAGAAGCTTTGTTGGCTAAAAAGGTAAAAGCTGTCGCATATGAGACTATTATTTTAGAAGACGGATCATTGCCATGCTTGAAACCGATGAGTTCAGTTGCCGGAAGATTAGGCGTAATCGAAGGCGCAAAACATTTAGAAAAAACTATGGGTGGTTCAGGCGTGCTTTTATCGGGCGTACCTGGAACCAGAAGAGCCAATGTAGCGATTATCGGCGCGGGAGTCGTTGGCGAAAACGCTTTGAAAATGGCTGTTGGGTTAGGAGCCAATGTTACCGTTTTAGATATCAATATCGACAAATTAACTTATCTTGACGATATATATGGCAACAGAATCACTACGCTTTATTCCAATTCCCACAACATTCAAAAAGCTTGCGAAGAAGCAGATTTAGTTGTAAGTGGTGTCTTATTGCCAGGAGCTAAAGCCCCTAAATTAATCAAAAGAGATTACTACAAGAATATGAAACCGGGCAGCGTCATCGTTGACATCGCAATTGACCAAGGCGGTTCCACTGAAGTATCAAAAGCTACTTATCACGACAAACCGACTTTCGTCGTAGACGGTATCGTTCATTACTGCGTCGCCAACATGCCGGGTGCCGTACCACAAACATCAACCATTGCTTTAAATAACTCGACTTTGAAATATGGTTTGATGATTGCCGACAACGGTCTTGAAGAAGCAATCAGAATGTCGAAACCATTAAAATTGGGCGTAAATACCTATGATGGAAAATGCACTTGCGTAGGTGTCTGTCAAGCATTCGACTTAAAATATCAAGCAATTTAATTAAACTGCCAGAAATTGGCAGTTTTCTTTTTTAAACAAGTAAGCGGTTTATCAATAATTTAAACAATCATTTAATTAATTATTTTAGACTTATATGATAAAATTGAATTAATAAAATATAGATATTCATTTCATATAGGAGGAGAAAAACTATGTATAAAAAGATAGTCTTATTATTGACATTTACGTTCTTGTTGTTTTTAGTTGTTGGCTGTTCCGTAAAAACAACAGAAACTCCAACTACATTAGCACCAACTACAGTAGCGCCGACAACTGTAGCACCAACAACTCAAGCCCTGACGACAACACCGGTGGAATTACTCGTTCAAGAACCTACTGTACAAAGCGGGTATTTGACCGCTGAGGTTCAAGACGGTACAATTCTACATGCTTGGAACTGGTCGATGTCAGAGATTGAAGCACATTTGGAAGAGATTGCCATAGCCGGTTTTTCGACAGTACAGATTTCACCGATGCAACCGCAAAAAGATTTCTTTGGAATTGCAACTTGGGGTTCAGCTTGGTGGAAGTTATATCAACCATTAGCCTTTTCTATCGCGACCGAAAATCATTCGTTAGGAACTAAAACAGATCTAATTTCCTTAACTCAAGCAGCTGATGCTTATGGTATAAAAATTATTGTTGACGTTGTTGCCAATCACTTGGCTGGTGGCGACAATATAACCCTGAATTCGTCGGTTTTAGCTTATGAACCACAAATTTACAATCAAGGTTTGATTCGCCAAGATAATGGTTCAGCAGCCGATACCTCGGTCTTTACAGTCACTCGTGGTTCTTTAGGGGAATTTCCGGACTTGATGACTGAATCGTCTGTTGTACAAGAAAGAGTTCTATCGCTTTTAAAAGAATATGTTGACGCTGGTGTCGATGGGTTCAGATTTGACGCTGCCAAGCATATAGAAACACCTAATGACGGCTCATTGGCAAGCAATTTCTGGCCATATGTCATCGATGGCGTAAAAACATATGCTGAAGGTAAAGGTATAAATAATCTGTATTTTTATGGTGAAATCCTGAATACAGTTGGACCAAACCGTTCATTTGCCGATTACACAACCTATATGTCCGTAACTGCCAGCAATCTATCTGATACAGTCAGACAAGCAATAATTTCAAAGAACGGAAATACACTTGTTAGCGCATCATATTTAAGCGGAGTCAGCGCTTC
>JAVEWC010000053.1:0-6543 GCA_034004745.1 Candidatus Izemoplasmatales bacterium
TAAACATATGTTTATTTTATAACATTTGTTTATATTATACCCCTTTGATATAAAAATGTAAAGAAAAAAGATACGGTTTTTTCCGTATCTTATCATTAAGCTCTAAATTTTCAAATCTCCAGGTTTAATCCAACCTCTTTTTCTAAAAATCAAATCAACTAGGAAAACCAAAATTATTGGTGCTACGATTTGCAAGATCAAAATTGCCATAAAAGCATTTAACCCATAACCCATAGCTTCGAGAGTGCCAAATTGGCCTACCAAGCCCGAAGTACCCATTCCCGCACCATCCGGGACTGTTTGAGTTTTGAAAATTAAGGTTGATATCGGCCCAAGCATCGCAGAAACAATAATCGTCGGCAACCAAATTACTGGTTTCTTCAAAATATTCTTGAATTGTAACATTGATGTACCAATCGCAACCGAAATAACCGTTCCGATATTATTATCTTTTCTTGACATGATGGCAAACCCCAACATTTGCACGCTGCAGCCTACCACAGCTGCTCCACCGGCAATTCCACCTAAAGAAATAGCTATGGCGATTGCCGCACTCGATATCGGTGCTGTCAAGGCCATCCCCATGATTACCGCAATCACGATACCCATCAAGAAAGGTTGAATGGTTGTGGCAGTTTGGATAAATTGACCTAATAGGTCCATTCCCGTTTTTACTGGCCAACCAATAAGTTTGGTAATCAAAAGGGCAGTGAGAACTCCTAAAAGCGGTACTAAAATAATATCAACCGGAGTTTTCTTTTTCAAGATTAAAGTTAAGGCGAAATACACGGAAATGGTTGTCAGATAAGCCACCATTGGGTCGCTGTAAAACCTCGTTGCTATCCCACCGGCAACACCGGTAACGATTAATTTGATGCCTTCTAATTTCAACGTAATAGCTATGCCAAAACCAATTCCAATTCCCATCAATGATTTTAAGATTACCGAAAGATCAAAGAGAGCTGTCTCAACAATTTCCATGTTGGGGATATAACCAAAAATCTTTGACAATTGAGAAATGATGACGCCAATTATCAAAGTTGAAAACAGACCAATGGCCATACCATTAAAACTAGTTATAAAAAAATTCAAAACACTTTTCTTTTTCATAAATGCTCCATAGAAATTTCTATTTTATCATGCCTATCCATTGTAACAATTTTTTAAAAATAAATGAAGTGAATTCTTAAAGCTTTCTAAATCCATCGCCATAAACTTCATGAGTGTTTTTGATTGTCAAAAAGGCTACGGGATCAATTTCATTGACGAAAGCTCTAAATTTAACAAACTCTCTTCGGCTGATAATCACCACGATTATCAAGCGTTTTTCACCGCTATAACCGCCTTCACCATAGTAAGTGGTGAATCCTCTCTCGAGATCTTCAATGATATATTTCTTTATTTCTTCAAATTTCGAACTAATGATAGTCACTTCTTTTCTCAAGTTGAAACCTTCGATAATATAATCGATGATGAAAGCGTTGATTAAAACCCCTAACGCTGCATACATTGACAGTTTGAGACCAAAAGCAAAACCAGCAAGTACTGTAACAGCCATATCGGACACAAATACGCCTTTACCTAAATCAAGATGAAAGAATTTATTGAGAATTTTCGCACTGATATCAGTTCCACCAGTTGAGGCATTTTGATTAAAAACCATGCCCATGCCAATACCGGAAATAACGATTCCCGATATCATTTCCAATAATAAATCATCGGTGAAGGGAGAAGTTATCGGCACAAATCTTTCCAACAGAAAAATCAATAAAGAAACGGCAAAACTGGCATAAATAGTCTTGACGCCGAAGCCTTTGCCAATGACAGAAAAAGCCGTAATAAACAGGATAACATTGATTATTACCATTATTATCCCCACTGGTACTCCAGGTAATAATAATTTATTTATTACGATTGCCAAGCCATTGGCTCCACCAATGGCAAGTTTGTTTGGCATGAGAAATAAATACATCCCCATCACTACCAAAATTATTCCTAAATTCAGCAAAATTTGTCCTTTAATTCTTTGATACATATATTAACCCCACACGAAAAACAGTTATCATGATAACCATATAATTGTTATTTTTCCATTATTTTTTAAAAAAATTCACTAAGCTTTGTTTTTTTTGCTTCTTACCATCAAAATGACAAACATGACCACAACATATGCCAAACAACCAAACAAGGCAATCAACTCGAAGAGGCCTTCATAGCTTTCTCCATACCCAAGTGATGGTAACATCAGAAAACCAAATAGCGGTAATGCCATGGTTATGGCAGTTCCAGAACCAAGCACCATTTCTTCTGCTACAGGTGATTCCAAATTTCTGTCCAAACCTTTTAAGAGAGCTATACCTGTAGAAGCCACACCGGTAAGCATACCGAACAATCCGACGAAATATTCATCCTGGAATTGTGTATATACTTTTTTTGTTATATAGCGAACATAGAAAAGCGTTGCGACTCCACCAATAGCGGAAATTAAAATCAAGAGCCAGCCAAACTCGGTTAGGAAGTCGATTGTTATTGTCAATACGGCACCGGTGATCATGAAATTGAAACATAATGAAGAAATATTAGAAAGAATATAGTCATTCGTCATGAAGTTCAAATTTTTACCTTTACTTTCAATTTTCTTGATAATTTGCTTATAAATCAAGGCATAGGCGATACCAAGAATGAAATTGAAACCAGATAAGAGGTTGAAAATTGTTTGTCCGATGTTTCCTAAACTTAGCAAGACACTTTCCAGAAGGAATAACGTCAACCATACCAAACCATAAATCAAGAAGATGACAACTACTTGTACTGTCAATCCGTCTAATACAGAAATCTCCTTAACGGAATCGATTTCAATTGATGTTTTTTGGACTGAATCGTCCCAATACCTTTTCGTTTTTTCGATTCCTTTCTTACGAGCTAGTACATTGATTGCCAAAACTCCGACAGTCCCGCCAAAAACAAATCCCAGGAAAGCGTACGAAGCGCCCAGTGCTACACCATAGCCTCCAAGCATTTCTGTCCACATTCTACCAAAACTGGTAGCCAGTCCCGGTCCTTGACCGAATCCAAGTGGCAGCAGCATTCCCGCGCCAACAAACTTATCACTATAAAACAAAAGAACCATCAAAATTCCAATAAAACCCTGTAATGCATAGGTGCTGGTAATAACCATACCAGTTGACCATAATTTCTTTTTATTATCAGTTTTAGTCCTTTTTAAGCTTAAGGAGATAAAGCCTAGGGCTAAAGCGTGATAAACAATCGCAGTCATGACATCAACATCGATTGTATAAGACCAAGGAATAAATACGCTTGATAGTAAAAGACCGATAATCCCACCCAAGAGTGCTGTAGGTAAAACGATTCGATTTAAAAACGGGACGTTTTTCTTTAAAATTTTACCTACGAATAATAAGACTCCAATTAATAGAAAATAAACAATGATATCCCAACTAGCCATCGATAGAATCCCCCTTAATATAATTTATTACATCAAAATAAAGCATTGGATCTTTAAGTTTGAAAAGGTAAGTCTTATCTTCATAATCAAATGAAACTTCATTCTTTCTCGTCAGTGTCAATCCCGATATTTTAGCCATTTCGAATTTAAATTCTAACTTTTTCATTTTTACAACTATTCCCTGATCAGTTAACTGTAAATTTGCATACCCCAATTTTTTGGACTTGTATTTAGTGGTATCCACATCAAACATCATGCCTTCGCTATAAAGTGTATTTTTGACAATTTTTGGCAATTGAAGTTTCTGGATTTTATCCCATTCAATCAAATTGTCGAAAGGCAGACCTTTGATTAAGGAGTAATCATCAAAATGTGCAATTTTACCACAGTTTTGACAATGAATTTCATTTTTGACAGTAGAGATAGTTTGATGTTTTAGGCATTTTGGACAAACATAAATGTAGTTTTCAAGCCCTAAAGCCCTTTCTTTTGGTTTATATGGATAAAGATGCGACCTATTCCACTCAAAATCATTGAACTTCATCTCTTCGACTAGTTTTTCATATATTTCTTCCAAACTGTGGTTTTCTAGCTCATTTCCTCGGTATAAAACCTTGAAGTCAAGTTCAATCAATCCGTTCTGAGTGATTTTTTCTCCCCATCTTGGCGCTGATAAATAAGAACCATTAATCTTGCAGACAACTACGTCAAGCTTAAATTTCTTGAATAACTTCACTGTTGAAAAGGGAATTGTGCTTTGTTCACCGAAGTATGATGAGTTTCCTTCAGGAAAAAGCATAACACCTCTTCCATTCTTTACAACCCTCATCATTTCCCTGATTGTATAGACATCGCTTTGACCTTTTCTTTTGGGGATTGAATAAATCAGCTTTTGCAAAACAAATCGCATGGATTTATTGACAAACATGAAGGCATTTATTACAGGATAAGGATATTTTTTCAAAAATGTCGCCATAAACAAACCATCATGCAAGGATGCATGATTGGCTATTAAAAAATACGGATCTTCTCTCTTGGGATTGAAATTGCCGTAATTTACTTCAAATTTGAATTTGCTGTGATAAAACCAAGTTAAGAATGGTTTCATCAATTTCTCTTTAATATTCATAAAGTATGTAACCTCACAGTTGGATTATATCATATTATCACAAAAAAATTAAAAAAAACATCAGCCTGAATAATAGTTATTGATATTTTACAAAAAAATCAGAATTAATTAACATAAAAAGTTGTAGATAATTCTGATTTTGCTAAAATGAATTGATTTGGAATACAGTAGGTTAAATTACATTTTTATAGCACATCTCAACTTGGCAGAACGCGAACGAGGATTTGCCCCTACTTCTTCAGGGCTTGGCAAATCAGGACCAGATATTTCCTTATAAATTCCATTTCTATAATAAATTTGAAAAGATTTTTTTACCAATCTGTCTTCACCTGAGTGAAAACTCAAAATTGCAACTTTACCATTTTTATTTAGTAAATTAGGAATTTTTTCTAAAAATTCATAAAGAGCTTCATACTCTTTGTTAACATCGATCCTCAAAGCTTGAAAAGTTCTTTGAGAGGATTTTTTTAATGATTCTTCTGCTATAGTTTTTGATAAATTGCTTAAAGCTCGCTGAATTAATTCGTATAAATCTTTTGTGTTACTGATAAATTCTCCGTTGGGTCTGGCTTTCACTATTTCCTTGGCAATTTCACTAGCATAAGGTTCATCAGCGTTTTCAACTAACATTCCTTCTATTTCCAACTTAGTCATTCGATTGATTCTATCCTTTGCGCTTATACCAATATTTGGATTCATCCTTAAATCAAGCGGGCCATCAAATTTATATGTAAAGCCTCTTTCAGGATCGTCAATTTGCATTGAAGATACTCCCAAATCAGCGATGATGAAATCGAAACCTTTTACCGGAATCTTCTCAAGTTCACGAAAGTTTATATTGTATAGGGTAAAATCTTTATCATTAAATCCACTTTCTTTCAACCTAAGATATGTCTTTGGCAGTTCAATGGGATCAATATCAATAGCATGCAGATGTCCGGTATGGTTAAGTTTTTCAAGAATAGACTTACTGTGACCACCAAAACCTAATGTCGCATCCAAACCGATTTGATTTGGTGATATATCTAAAAAAGACAGGATTTCTGACACCATGATTGACCTATGCATACCAGCCGGAGTATTGCCTTTTTCGATGATGTGGGCAACTATGTCTTGATATTTATCTGGCTGTCTTTCCTTATATTTTTCGTCAAAATTCTTGGGATATTTGCCGGAATATCTTTTTCTTCTTGGCGGTTTTTTATCTTCCATTTGTTAATTCTCCTTCGGCTATTTTAGTCAATAAAACTTTAAAATTTCGCTAGTTCCACAAATCACTTAATTTGCTTGTTTTTTCTTAAAATTGTAACAATCAGCAATAAAAACAAGAAGAGAAATGAGTATCGAGATTAGCATGATAATAAATAAAACAACGAAAATCATACCCGTTTCATTCATACAACGCTCTATCCCTTCACAGGGGTTGAAATAAATATATTTTAAATATGCATCCACATACGACCAAATAGAAAAAATACCTATTAATCCCGTTGTGATTAAAACAGCGTATTTCTTCTTTGTTATAAAGTATACCCACAAAACTATTTGAATTATCGTCAAGGCACCAAATGGCCAAATCATAATATGTTCCTCAAAGAAAGCAGTACTAACTTGTAGTAATTTTATCATATTGTAAAAAAAAAATAAAAAGATTTGAAAGAATATTTCAAATCTCTTAAATTCTATGTGCTCGATTATCAATTATGATATATTTAGGCTTGTTTGACATATAATTCTTCTTTTTGTGTCTTTTGATATTTAAATTATATGTAAGACAGCAACTTTTAAGTATAGCGCTTCATCCGTTCCAATCAAGGTTGTATGATCTTTTCCTTGTGTTCTTAATTCAACAAGTTGGGCATTTACGCCTGTAGAGGCTACGCTTTCCTTAATCATATCTAAAAATAAATTGATCGAAAGATGCTGTGAACAACTACAAGTAATTAAA
>JAVEWC010000054.1:0-6489 GCA_034004745.1 Candidatus Izemoplasmatales bacterium
TTCCAGCTCCCGTCGTCACAACCTTAACGCCTTCTTCGATGACCAAGTCGGATAAAGCATCGGCATATGGACTCATCAACATGATATTGACCCCAAAAGGCTTATCAGTCAAAGCTTTGGTTTTCCTGATTTCATCTCTAACTCTTTCTGTATCCCAACCACCACAGCCAATCAAACCTAAACCGCCGGCATTACTGACAGCGCTAGCTAGTCGGTGATCCGCTATATTAGCCATGCCGCCTTGAATGATTGGGTATTTTATGTTTAATAAATCTCTTAAATCCATAATTGTCTCCTTTAGTATTCGATAAGAGCTCCGGCCCAAGTTAATCCGCCGCCAAAAGCTACGGTCAAAAACAAATCATTTCTTTTTATCTTTTCACTTTTAATCGCTTCATCAATGGCGATAGCGACGCTAGCGGCAGAGGTGTTGCCATACTTATCGATATTGACAAACATCTTATCAATATCTACACCCAATTCTCTGGCACTTTTATCGATTATTCGCAGATTGGCCTGATGGGCAACAATATAATTGATTTCTTCGATCTTGAGTTTGTTTCTAGTTAATAATTTTTCAATTGTTTTTGGCATGATTCTCGAAGCGAATTTAAACACTTCACTGCCATTCATATGAATATGATCCTGTACGCTGACATTATTTGTATATGGATCCTTAATGGCAGGATTTTTTGAAAATAACAAAAAGTCATTATCACCTTTTGAAGCTGTCAGGATATCCTTGATCTTGTTGGTTCTACTTTTCCCCATAACCATGGCTCCGGCTCCGTCCCCGAATAAAACGCAGGTATTCCGATCACGCCAATCGGTTAATCGGCTCAAGACTTCCGCACCAACAATCAAGGCGTAATGATAAGAACCGCTCTTTATCATCTTATCCGCTATTTGCATTGCAAACAAGAAACCGCTACACGCAGCATTGATGTCGAATGCCATGATGTTATCTAGTCCCAGTCGGGATTGCAACAAATTTGATACGCCAGGAAAAGCATAATCGGAAGTAACGGTCGCAACAATTATCAGATCAATCTTTTCCTTATCGATATTTGCGCTTTCAATCGCTCGATTGGCAGCCATTTCTGCCAAATCCAAGGTCGATTGATCAGTCACGATTCTTCTTTCTTTAATTCCTGTTCTTGATACTATCCATTCGTTTGAAGTATCGACAAAATTTGTCATTTCTTCATTGGTGATTATCTTATCGGGCACATAACTGCCAGTTCCGTAAATCTTTGTGTATGTCATTTTTTGACCTCTTTTAGATTGTCGTAATTAAATCTCTGCATGAAACCAAAATTTCTTACCTTTGCATTTCTTTGATACTGCAATTCGATTCTTGCTAAACCGCTGAGGTGATAATAAGTATCCATGATACATTTTTTTGCTTTTTCAAAGGTTTGTTCAGGATTCAGATGCGCACCACCAAATGGTTCGGGGATAATCTCATCAATAATTTCAAAGTCCTTTAGATCGGCAGCGGTAATTTTCATTTGTTCAGCGGCCGTAGGCGCTTTTGAAGAATCTTTCCAAACGATGCTCGCATAGCCTTCAGGACTCAAGATTGAATAAATTGCGTTTTCAAGCATCAAAACTTGATTGGCAAAGCCCAAAGCCAAAGCCCCTCCACTGCCGCCTTCGCCAATAATAACCGCAATTACAGGCACAGTGAGCCTACTCATCTCTTTAAGATTTTCCGCAATCGCAAAACCTTGACCTCTTTCTTCTGCGCCAAGACCCGGATAAGCTCCGGGAGTATCTATCAATGTCAAGATGGGACGGTTGAATTTTTCCGCTTGCTTCATTAATCTCAAGGCTTTGCGATAACCTTCAGGATGGGGCATGCCAAAATTCCTGGAAATGTTTTCTTCCACACTACTCCCCTTTTGTTGGGCAATTATGGTAAAAACAATTCCGTCGATACTACCGATTCCACCGATAATGCTTTGGTCATCACTGAATAATCTATCTCCGTGAAGTTCTATGAAGTCCACAGAAAAGTAATTGATAAAATCTTTTGCTTTCGGTCTTTTTGGATGTCTAGCGAGTAAAACCTTGTCCCAGGCTGAGAGCTTGGTCATTTCATTTTTCTTGAATTTTTCGACTTCTTCTACTAATTTGGAAACTGATTCCGAGTCGCCCAAATCATTGATGTTTTTTTCCAATATCTGTAATTTTTTTTCTTTATCGATAATGTTCATCAACTTGACCTCCTGTGAAAGTGAAGGATTTGGTATAAAACCTTTTTTAAATCCTTACGATTTACCACTTGGTCAATGAAACCCTTACTTTGTAGGAATTCCGATCTTTGGAAGCCTTCTGGCAATTTTTGATTGATTGTCTGTTCGATCACTCTAGGGCCGGCAAAGCCAATCAAGGCATTTGGTTCTGAAAGAATGATATCGCCCAATGATGCAAAACTTGCGGTGACACCTCCGGTCGTCGGGTCGGTAAGAACGCTGACATAGAGATAGCCCAAACTGCAGTGTTTAGCCACAGCTGCCGATGTTTTCGCCATTTGCATCAGCGAAAAAATTCCTTCTTGCATCCGCGCTCCACCGGAAGCTGTAAAGATAATCACCGGTAGTTTTTTATAGATGGCGTATTCAAATGTTTTAGTCACTTTTTCTCCGACTACACTTCCCATGCTGCCCATCATGAAGTGACTGTCCATCACCCCAATAATGCAAGGCTCACCATAAATTTGACCGAAGCCATAGATATACGCTTCATCCAAAGAAGTTTCCTTTTTGTATTTACTGATTTTTGACTCATAATCTTCTATATAGAGGGGATTAAGGGTGATATATCCCACTCCTTTTTCCACAAAGGAATCCTCATCCAAAATGTATTTGATTCGATCTATTGCTCGCATTCTGAAATGATATCCACAGTTTTTGCAGATATAATCATTCTCAATATTCAATTTCATGTTTGTCAATTTACCGCATTGAGGACATTTGTCATACAGACCTTCAGGAATATCCAGGTCCATATTTTGTGTGATTTTGCTTTCTTCATTGATCAAACGGATGTTATGTTTAAGTTTTTTACGCTTATTTATTGTTTCACCAATTTTATTCATTGTCATCATACTCCAGTAGTCTTTCTAGTTTTAAATTGATGAATGAGGTGTCAAAATTGCCTTTGATATAATCAGGATTATTGATAATCATATAAAGGAAATTTTGATTGGTATCAAGACCATGGATAACTAGTTCTTCAAGAGCTGCTCGCATTTTCTTAACAGCTTCCTCCCGATTTTCACCATGAACAATCAATTTGCCAATCATGGAATCATAAAAAGGCTGAATTTCACAATCAGGGAAAATCAACGAATCAAAGCGAATACCGTTTCCTGATGGTATGTGCATCAACTTGATTTTTCCCGGGCTTGGACGAAACTGATGTTTAGGATTCTCGGCATTGATTCTGCACTCGATGCTATAACCATTAATAACCACTTCATCCTGATTGAAAGATATTTTTTCTCCTGATGCAATCTTAATTTGTTCCTTGACAATGTCTTTTCCAGTAATCATTTCGGTAACAGGATGTTCGACTTGAATTCTGGTGTTCATTTCAATGAAATAGAAATCATCGCCTGAAACCAAGAATTCCAGTGTTCCGGCATTTTCATAATTAATGGCACGACACGCTTTCAGGGTTGCTTGAATCATACGCTCTTTTAATTCCTGATGAATTATTCCTGGCGCTTCTTCGATTATTTTTTGGTTCCTTCTTTGGATTGAACAATCTCTTTGATGTAGATGCAAGACATTTCCATACTTATCACAAAGAACTTGAAATTCAATATGTCTAGGGTTGGAAACATACTTTTCCAGATACAAAGTTCCATCTCCGAAAGCATTGATTGCTTCATGTTTGGCGGTATTAATCGCATTTCTCAAGGTTTCTTCGTCATTGGCGATTCTCATGCCTCTGCCACCGCCACCGGCACTGGCCTTCACCAAAACGGGATAGCCGATTTTTCTGGCCAATTTTACGGCATCTTCGATGCTTTCAATTTCTCCTTCACTTCCCGGAACTACCGGTACATTAATTTCTTTCATCTTGTTTCTGGCCCAGGATTTATTTCCCATAGCCTTGATGTGTTCGCTCTTCGGTCCAATGAAAGTAATTCCGCAGTCTTCACACAGTTGGGCGAAATCTGCGTTTTCACTCAAAAAGCCAAAACCAGGATGAATGGCTTCGGCACCAGTGTTGATGGCTGCGGAAATTATATTTTCCATATTCAAATATGAATCTTTACTTTTTGGTCCACCGATACAGACAGCTTCATCAGCCAATTGAACATGTAAGCTATCTTTATCGACTGTAGAATAAACCGCCACGGTTTCTATTCCCATATACATGCAAGTTCTGATGATTCTTACCGCGATTTCGCCGCGGTTGGCAATTAGTATTTTATGAAACATTTTTTTATTCTTCGATTTCCATGATCTTTTGACCAAACTCAACGGTTTGACCATCCAAGACGTTAATCTTCTTGATTACACCAGAAACTGGAGATTTGATTTCATTCATTACTTTCATTGCTTCAACAATGAATAAAACCTCTCCTTTTTCAACTCTTTGGTTGAGTTTTACAAAAGGTGCCTGATCAGGGGATGATGCTTCATAGTATGTGCCGACTAGTGGCGATTCGAGAATATAATGATTATCTTTGATTTCATGAACCAGCGATTGATTCGTTGAAACTACAGGTTTGAGAACTTCAAAATCCTGATTTGTGTTCTTTTCTAATTTTACGTTAAAATCCTTTTCAGTAATTTCAAGCTTAGATAACGACGAATTCTCAAACTCTTTGATTATCCGTCTTAACATGCGCATATCCATAATCTAACTCCTTTATGAAGTGTCTTAAAAAGATTTTTTGAATCAAATACTCTTTTTGTCGACGATAAACTGCCAAATTTCTCCTACGGTTTTAAATCTTTGTGCCTCTTCGTCGGTAACTTCCACTTCAAACATATCTTCTATCGCCATCATCAGTTCAGCGGCATCCAAGGAATCGGCTCCCAAATCAGCGATTAAATCAGCTTCCAGCGTTATTTTATCTTTTTCTATTCCCAATGAGTCCGATATCAAGTTTTGCAAATGTTCAAATTTCATAAATTTATCCTCCATATTTTAAAATCTCCATAATTTTATCACTTGTTTGGGTTCTTGTCAATTTATTTTGAATATCAAAATATTTGAATATTAAAATATTTTATGATGTTTGTTTTCTTTTAAATGTTGATATATCAGGAAAACCTATTATACAAGTAAACACCCGTTTATGATTGAAACTTCAACTTTCAATATAATCATAAAAAGCACAATCAGGTTTAACCCAATTGTGCTTTTTTATTCTTTATTTACGATAAGCGCTAAAAATTAATCATTATAGAGATTGCTGAAGTCGAGAATATTAGAGTTAATAATTACTTCCTCGCATTCATTTTTGATTAAAATGTCTCCATTTAAAAATATATTAGAAATTCTGTATTTTTTATTATCGAGAATGATTTCTTTATTTATGATCAATGATTTTTGCAAGTAAATCTTATATGTTTCATCAATATCCCCAAGCTTATTATATATAGAGATTAATTCAGAAAGAATATCCTCAAGCGAATAATCTCCTTTTCGTTGTAATTTAAGCGAAGTGGCTTTTTTGTTCAAACTTTTAAAATCTTCTTGATTTATGTTTATTCCGACACCGATAATCACTGAATCTATCTGTTCAGTTCCTGTGGTTTCAATTAGGATTCCGGCTATTTTCTTGCCATTGACGAGAATATCGTTGGGGTATTTGATTATTGGTTCAAGTTCATATTTTTCGAATATCTTGGCGATAGCGACGGAAATCATGATGGTTTCCGAAAAAATCATATTTCGCTCCAGGCGATTTTTCTTTAAAATGGAGAAATAGAGATTACCCCTTGGACTAATCCAGTTATTTTCTCTTCTCCCTCTGCCTCTTTCTTGGGTTAGGGCATAACAAATACAGCCGTCTTCCAAGACGTCAGTTTGTCGTTTAAGATAATCATTCGTACTATCAATTGAATCAAAACCAATAATGTTCGTGCCAATCACCATCAAATTCCTCGCTTATACCACAAATTATATCATAAAAATAAAAAACCCAGAACTCATCGTTCCAGGTTTTATTGTTGTTTTATACCAATTCAATAATAGCCATCGGGCAAGCGTCACCTTGACGTGGTCCGATTTTGTAAATACGTGTATATCCACCATTGCGATCTTGATACTTCGGCCCAAGTTCTTTAAAGAGTTTGACTAAAGCGTATTGATCGTCAATTTTAAGTTCTCTGACAGTTCTTTCGGCAATTCTAGCTGAATTTAAGTCACCCTTCTTAGCAAAGGTAATCAATTTTTCTACTGTTCTTCTAATTTCTTTAGCTTTAACAACAGAAGTTTCAATCTTACCATGCATAATCA
>JAVEWC010000055.1:0-3837 GCA_034004745.1 Candidatus Izemoplasmatales bacterium
CACAAAATATGAACCTTTATTTCTTTACCATAACGTCTCAATACACCTTCTTCAATCTTAGCCTGTAATTTCTTAATCATTGGGTTGTAACGAAGTTGATTGTTGTCCAAATCTTTCAAGGTCAAATAAACTTCATTGATTTCTTTGACTATATCGTCTTTTTGTTGTTGCAGGCGGCCTAAACTTATCTTGTTGGCATCTTCGATTTCATTTAGATTTTTATTGATGGTTATTAATTTTAGTTTTTGGTCTTCATAATTGGCATCATCAATTTTATCAAGCTCAATTTTGCTGAGTTCAAGGTAGACCTTGTTATCATACTCATTCTTCAGTTCATTGATTATTTGCTTCATCTTTTTGACTTTTGTCGCAGCGTAATTCCTGAGTTCTACTTGTTGATCGATTTTTTTGCTTAGTTCAGCAATTTCTTTATCATAAATCTCTCCCGCTTTAAAACTTTCATTGTTTTTCAACATTGAGTAGATTTCGCGAGAACGTTCATCCAAGAGATCTAGTTGAGCATTGATTTCATTAATGAGGATTTGATTTTGTTCTTTGGATATTGTGATTTTTTCAAGTTTTTTATTGGTTTGTTCAATTTTGCTCTTAAAGGACTCAACTTCGAGTAGTTTGAGGAAATATTCGTAAAATTTCTTTTGATCCTGATTATTTTTTATTTCTTCGTAAATATGCTTGATTTGATCCAAATCACCAACTTTTTCCTTGATTATCTTGAGTGTTGCTTCCAGGTCGCGGTACGAATGGATTGATTCCTTGATGGATTCAACATCCAGTTCCTTTTCTTCCAGCAAGTAACGATATATGAAATCCTTGACATCAGGAATTGGCTTGAAAGCCAAAGCTTTTGGCAATAAGGAAAAATAATTTTCATTAACTGAACCAAATAATGATCTGAATGCCAATTTGGCTTCTCTTCTGGTCAAATAGACTTTTTTGGCCTTTTTTGTTTTCTTGAAATTGACTGTAGTGAGTATTTTTCCCTCATCATCGATGAAAAGTGATTCTTCGATTTGATCGTCAACTTCATAAAATATGACTTTAGGAGCAATGACGTCTCCAAATACATCAATTACGGTACCTATGGTAAAATACTTATCTTTCTTTTCATCATAAAATTCAAGAGCAATATGACCGGTTGTATCTTGATCACGAAGATATTCTTGATTATCGGTACCGAGCTTACACTTCACATAACTCCGCAAATCTCTTTTACTTTTTTCATTGGCAGCTATGTTGAAAATTTGATCTCCAGCGGTTAAAACAAATGCTATGGCATCGACAATGGTCGATTTCCCAGTTGCGTTTTGGCCAGTGATAAGAGTGTGGTTTTTGACATGCAAGGTTTCGTTGGCAAAATAATGCCAATTAATCAATCTAACTTTAGTTAGTTTCTTCATTTTCTTCACCTTCAGACTTGTCTTCGATATTGGCAATCAAATTATACACATCATTGATAGCTTGCGTGTTGATTGCCAAGAGAATGGTTGGATAAATAATAATTTTGGTGTTGGCTTTGGTAATGTCGCCCAATGGTTCAATCAGATTCAAGCGGCGATAAGTCCTCAATATTTTCACCAAATCGGTTTTATTGATTTTTTTCTTTAGTTCCAAAGAGTCATAGTATTGATGAATTTCATCGACTCTGATTACGATATTGTCATTGATTGAGGTCTTGACTAAATGTTGATGATAAAGAATTCTTAGAATTAGGAGCACTAAGGTTTCATCTTTCTTCAGTTTCAAAAGATTGTTGCCTTCGCGATGAACTAGTTGTATGGCCCCGAGTTCACGATCAAGAACTATTTCAAAGTCCATAATGCCAAAATATTCATCAAAATAATTTTTGAAGCTCAAGAGGAAATAATACATCTCCTTATTGTCTTCTTTGTCTCTGGATAAGAAACTGTTTTGCAGCAATTTTAAACATGTCTTGGAAAAAAGTTCCTTTTGCGTCATGTTAAGTTCTGCATATTTTTCTAGAATCATCTTTAATACCCCCTTATTATTTCAAAATCATCAAGATCGAAGCGTTTGTTATTGATTTTTTCATAGAGTGGATTGACTGTATAATCCAATTCTTCTCCGGCATAGACAAGGATGTAAAGCAATCTGATAATTGCTTCATCGCTCATGTCATCCCGAAGAATCTGTGATGCCTTGATTAAACGGTTGTTGCGGAAATAAGCTTTTAGATATTTAGCAATTACGTCTTCTGAGTAGGTTGTCTCAAATTCATTGTAGAACTCTTCCTGTAATCTTCTATCTGGTTCACCATTGTTTTCCATCAGGTATTGCGCTTCAGCATGACGGTAGATTCCTCTTGGCGTATATACTGATCTATTTGACAGTTGCTGATAGGAGTTGATGTTAAATAATGATGATATATCGTTGAGAGCCTTTATTGTTTGATTTTTGCGTATCTTGTTGCCGGTATATTTTAGAATTCTACTTAGTTTTGTAATGACGTTTTCGTCATCTGAAAGAAGAAATTTAATTTTGGCAATTGTGGTATTGACATAAACCTTGTTTTTGTTGTCAATTTCATCAATAATATACGAAATCGAGTTGTAGATATCGATGATATCGTCAATCTTTTTATTAGCTTTCATCATCGCGATATCTGGGTCGTTATGATTCTTGATCAAGTATTCTTTGGAAATCATTTCCATGATTAGGGGATTTTGTTGATACTCCTCCAATTTTTTAACAATGTCCACTCGATACTTGTTGATGTTATCTGAGGTTTTAAGTCGACGGTAGGCATGATCAACCAATTCGACCTTATAGTTTACCAGAAGATTGATCAGGTCTTTAATTTCCGAATTGTCAACGATGGTTCTTATGTAATATTTCAATCGCGAATCAAGTTTTCTGATTTCACGAACAAAGGCAATAGTGTTTTTATATACTTGATCCAATGTCAGTGCGTATTCACCATGGTCATTTGTCAAAAGGGAATAAACGGTAAAAATATACCCTCTAAATTCATGGGTTTCAGTTTCCTCGCCATAATAACTGTCAGAATTGATTTCCTTTAGTGCATCAATGATGGTAATGGCATAATCTCGAAAATTCAAGACTTCTTCATAATCATTGTTGACATCAATATCTATCCATTCGCATTCTTCCAGTCTGCGAAGAACTTGATTGGCACGATCGCGATTCGTAATTTCGACGCCTTCTTCCTCATCTTCTATTTCCAACTCTTCATCAAGCGGATTGGCGTCAAAATAATCAACGATAGCTTGTCTGGCAATATTCTTGTCTATTCCCAGAATCGACCCTTGTTCATAAACCTTGAAAAGTTCAAGGATGGAACTAACATAAATTCTTTGATTTTTACTGGATAATACACTGAAAAACTGTTTTGGTACAATATCAAAAATATTCATAATTTCAATCCTCAACTTTCACGATAATATTCAAAATTGCCATCGACCAATGATGAAATAGTATTTTCAATCATTACCCATTCTTTTCTGAAGTTCCTGATGGCTTTTTTACCTTTAGGAGTAATTTGATAATAACGTCTACTCATGCCTTTTTTATTTTTTCCTGTATATGATGTAATCATTTCGTCATTCAATAATCTTTTCAAAGCTATATAGAGAGTAGCTTCCGTCAATTGAATGTTGTTTTCGCTAACAAACTCAATAATTCTGGTCATTTCATAACCGTAACTATCAAATTTGGATAGAATTGACAAAACAATATAATCAGTAAAACCTCTTATATATTCGCCAGAGTTAGTCATTATCTCACCTCCTTTATATAATGTGTTTATATATTATCTTTTTATATTTAGTCTCTTTATAC
>JAVEWC010000055.1:3937-6414 GCA_034004745.1 Candidatus Izemoplasmatales bacterium
CCGTGGCAGACATGACACTCATCATAGACAGGAACCTTAATCTTCTCAGCTTTGCCAAAGATTGATTCCTCAAAAGTAATAGTCATGCGTTTTTGAATATCCGAGCCTTTACGAGGACGATTGGTTGCTCGTGTGGTTCTTTGACCGCCACCAAAGAAGGCTGAAAAGATATCGCCAAAGTCAAAACCTTCAAAACCAGCACCACCAAAACCACCTTGCCCAAAACCGGCATTTGCTGCTTGATGACCGAATTGGTCGTATTGACTTCTCTTCGTCTGATCGGACAAAACTTCATAGGCTTCTTGAACTTCCTTGAATTTTGCTTCAGCATTGGCTTCTGTAGAAACATCTGGATGATATTTCTTCGCCAATTGGCGATACGCCTTTTTTATGTCGTCATCCGAGGCGTTCTTGGCGACGCCAAGCACCTCATAGTAATCTCTTTTTTCCATTAAACCACCTCGAGCTTATGGCATTGGTTGCCTAGGGTATTATACTTCCTTGTAATCTGCATCAAATACATCATCATCTTTTTCTTGATTATCATCGCTTTGAGAGTCAGTTTGAGATTGTTGATTTTGCGTAGCTTGTTGTTCTTTATATACTCTTTCAGATAAAGCTTGAGCTGATTTTTCCAATGCTTCCTTTGCTCTTCTGATTCTTTCTAAATCGTCGCCTTTTAAGGCTTCTTCAACATCTTTAATCTTGCTTTCTGCATCTTTCTTTTCTTTATCAGTGACTTTGTCGCCCAAATCAGTTATAGCTTTCTTGGTCATGAAAATCATCTGGTCAGCTTCATTTCTAAGGTCGGCTTCTTCACGTTTTTGTTTATCGGCTTCAGCGTTTTCTTCGGCTTCTTTGACCAAACGATCGATTTCGGCATCTGAAAGTGAAGAACTTGATTGAATAGTGATTGAATTTGCTTTGCCTGTAGCTACGTTCTTAGCACTGACGTTGACAATACCATTGGCATCAATATCAAATTTAACTTCAATTTGCGGTACACCTCTTGGTGCTGGTGGAATATCGTTCAATTGGAAGTGGCCTAAAGTTTTGTTGTCTTTCGCCATTGATCTTTCACCTTGCAGAACATGGATGTCGACAGCTGGTTGATTGTCAGCTGCAGTAGAGAAAACTTGTGATTTGGATGTAGGGATTGTCGTATTTCTTTCAATCAACTTCGTGAATACGCCACCTAATGTTTCAATACCTAATGAAAGCGGCGTAACGTCCAACAACAATACGTCCTTGACATCGCCCTGTAAAACACCACCTTGAATAGCTGCGCCCATTGCGACAACTTCATCAGGGTTAATCGAACGGTTAGGTTCTTTGCCCAAGATTTTTTTAACGGCTTCTTGGACAGCAGGAGTTCTGGTTGACCCTCCCACCAACAAAACTTCATCGATGTCTTTGGCTGTCATTTTAGCGTCTCTTAAAGCTCTTCTTACCGGTTCTACTGTTCTTTCCACCAAGTCTGCAGTCAATTCATTGAATTTTGCTCTAGTCAAGGTTTTTTCCAAATGCAATGGTCCGCTGGCATTCATGGAGATGAATGGCAACGAAATAGTTGTTTGGGTAATGCTTGATAATTCTTTTTTAGCTTTTTCAGCTGCATCTCTCAGTCTTTGGAAAGCCATTTTGTCTTTAGTTAAATCTACGCCCTGTTCTTTTTTGAACTCTTCAGCCAACCATTCAACGATTCTTTGATCAAAGTCGTCACCACCGAGGTGATTGTCGCCACTGGTTGAGATTACTTCAAAAGTGCCATCGCTGAGTTCAAGGATGGAAACGTCAAAAGTACCGCCACCCAAGTCATAAACCAAGACGGTTTCTTCCTTGCTTTTCTTGTCAATGCCATATGCCAAAGCTGCAGCTGTTGGCTCGTTGATAATTCTTTTTACATCCAAACCTGCGATTTTACCTGCATCTTTTGTGGCTTGTCTTTGAGCATCATTGAAGTAGGCAGGAACCGTAATGACGGCTTCTGTGACTTTGCCGCCCAAATATGCTTCAGCGGATTCTTTCAAGTTTCTTAGAATCATAGCACTGATTTCTTGTGGGGTATATGATTTATTGTTGATTTTGATTCTTTCATTCGTTCCCATTTTACGTTTAATTGAATATACGGTATTAGGGTTTGTAATTACTTGACGTTTTGCAACTTCGCCAACTTGAATTTCCTCATCTTTAAACGCAACTACTGAAGGAGTAGTTCTATTACCGTCTAGATTAGTTATAACTTTTGCTTCTGAACCTTCCATTACTGATACACATGAATTTGTTGTACCTAAATCGATACCTATAATTTTCATTTTTATCTACCTCTCTTATTCTTCGTTATTTTCGTTATTAGTTTTTTGCTCAGCGGTTTCTTCTGGCAATATATTGATTATGACCATTGTCGGTCTCAATACTCGATCTTTAAATTTGTAACCCTTTTTAACAACCTTTAAAATAGCATGTTCCTTAAAATC
>JAVEWC010000056.1:0-6287 GCA_034004745.1 Candidatus Izemoplasmatales bacterium
AAGTATTTTACATAACCGTCTTTATCAACAAAAGTCATGTCCAGAGGTAGAGTGTTGAAGATGGCATTCACTTCTTCCGGTTTTAATGCCCCAGCATCGAATGACACTTCTCCTTTAAACGTTTTCTCTTCCGTTTCAGGTTTTTCTTCAGCCTTCCAACTTTCTTTTGGTTTTTCCAGGAAGTAGCCAATTTCATCGCTACCTTGATCAGCCATAATCCAATCATAGAAACTCATGATGTCCACCAGTTTAGGCAAGAGAATGTTTTCTTCCTTGATAACCATGTCTTTAACTCTTTCAATCACGGCTTTTAGTGCCTGATTGATGCGATTTATGTCTTCTTCCTTATCATTCAGCATAGCTTGAACCTTTTTTAAGTCTGCTCTGATTTCATCGTCAACGCCCCACATTACTTTTGGAATGGCATCGATGCCCTTTTTTTCCAGACTTGGAAAGAACAAGTACTCCTTGCGAGCATAGTGTTTAGAGACATTCATCAGTCTATCAACGCCAATTCTCTTCATTAAATATGAAGTAGTATCGAACTTGTCTAAATAAGGTTCCAATTCACCTTCGATAAGTTTGAGTATTTGCTTGTTCTCATCAGAAAATACTTTTGCCGGATGACCGGGAATCTTGGTTATGTCCTTAGGTTTGTGAATGTCGGTTATGCTTTGATCAAAAACAGCTGCGTGCACATCACATAAACTTTGAATTTCTTCAACTTTCATGCCTTCGTCGATTAAAGCCTGTTCCAAAGCCACTATTTCATCGGTAGAGATGCTTTCAAAATCGGCTTTGAATAGCTTTTTAGCTTCTTCTAGCGGCATTCCTCCATGTATTTTTCTAATCAATTCTTTTAATTTATCTTGTCTATCCTTGGAATTGTTGATAAGTTCGCTCATAATTAAAAACCTCCCTTTTGTTTAATTATAACATAGGGAGGTTTCAATATTCTGTGATTAGAATCACAGATGAGATTTTATTATATTTTATATTTCAATAAGTAGCGATTTTTATCGTTTTTAAGAATGTCTTCCTGTTCCAAGGAGGTAATGGTTCTTGATAGGGTTTCTCTTCTGATACCAATTATATTTGCAAGAACAGTTTTGGAAAAAGGTAAGTCCAAAATTTGTTTTTCACCAATTCTATAACCAAACTTTTCAAAGAGTATCTTGAGTGTGTTCATAACTCTTTCTTTAACATCCAGGTTTGCGGATTGGACGAGAAAGTTCTGGAATAGGTTCGACCTGGTAACGGCGCAGGTAAGACAACGATCCCGAAAATCGGGATTTTTTTGATAAGCATTCCAGATTTGATTTTCCGGGATTTTTTTAAACGTCGTTTTTGTCAGCGTAATTGCCGTAGCCAGATAAGTAGTCTTTTTCTGGAGCACTGCAAGTAAAGCCAAATAATCTCCTGGACCGAGAATGCCAATGATTTTTTCATCACCATTCTCCAAGTAACGCACCATTTTCACATAGCCATCATTGATTTGATAGATAAAGTCCAATTTATCATCAGCAAAAAAAAGAATATTATTCTCTTTTTCTTGGATTATCTCGCCTTCAAGATAATCATAATGACAATTTTTGCAAAATCTATTCATATTCTATCCTCTTTACTTTTTTACCACATAATCATTATGAAATAACTAGAATTGAATTATATCAAACCTTTAACAATCTTTTGATACAATTCTTCCAACGTGCCGTGTTCAAATTGATTGATGTCAATACCGGATTTGTTATTGAGGCAATCGGTCACCAAAAAAGTGTTTATTCCCAATTCTTTGGCTACCATATCTTCCAAAGCGTCATTACCAATCATAATTGTTTCTTCTGGCAGAAAATTGAATTTAAGAAGTATATTTTCAAAATAACTTAAACTGGGTTTAGCAAAATAACTATTTTCATAAGTGGTAATGTAATGAAAATCGTTTTTGTCGAGCATTGCCCATTTAATTCTTCTTTCGGTAGCGACTTGAGGAAATATCGGATTGGTAGCCAAAATGATGTTCTTACCTCTTTTTCTCAGTAGAGAGATGATTTCCTTGGAATAGACTGACGGTTTGGCGGAAGTTTTCACCGAATCAAATTCATTCTGGTAAAATTGCTCCAAACTTTGTTTTAGGTTGTCTTGATTCATATCGCTAGGCTGAAATATATCCCAAAAAACCGTTTCATTGGTTTTGGAACCGTCATTCATAATCATCGCATTTGTTCCTGCCCAAAGTTTTTTTATCATCTTTTCCGGATCCAATTTTAATTCATGGAACTTCTTCGCCAATTGAGAAAAGTAGGTCTTGACAAATAATTCCTCGTCAAGTGGTAAAAGTGTGCCGTCTAAATCAAATAAGTAATTTTTATACATAGTGCCCTCTCATTATTGATTTGTTATAAACCATGTAAATATTGTAATAATTATCCGGTCTAAAGTCAACTTCATTGTCTGAAGTAGTTCGGTTGCAATTATTTTTTATTATGTTAGAATATTAAGTAATTGGAGGTAATAGCAGATGAAACCATTAAATATCAAAGAAATGACCGCAGTATTGAATAAATATAATGTTCAGGCCAAAACATTGGTTGACCATGATAACGCAACCATTAAGAATTTGTATTTGAATCCGGGACAAGCAATACCTGATCATAAAGTGCCAATGGATGTCACATTTTTCATTTTGGAGGGAACCGGTTCAATAACCATCGGTGGTGAAACCGTTCATGTCAAACCTTACGATTGCTTATTGTGCCCACCTCATACTGTGATGTCTGTCAGGGCAGATGATAAATCGCATTTATCATTCCTGAATATCAAAACCCCAGGTTTAAAGTCCTAAAAAATCAAAAGATTAAGCTTTCATTCCGGCTTAATCTTTTCTTTTGAAAACTGTCACATATACTATTAAACTTGAAATTAGGCTGCCAATCAATGCCCCTAAACTAAGAGAAGCGATAATTAAGTATCCCAACGCACCCCAATCATTGACAATCATTCCGAAAGCTCCCGTTACCAAAGTTAACACTAGAAAAATTCCAGGTAAAATCAAGAGATGCAATTTGCTATTTTTAGCTATCTTTTTTGTTATGAAATAACTGATTAAAATCGTGGCTAAGACATAAATAATTACTGGTAGATATTCAGTCAATGTCATTAGTGTAGTTGTCAATTCATCATCTCTCCTTTTTTCTTTACAATAGCATATATAAAAATATATATTTCCAAATTTGCCTTGCTGTTTTAAAATATTATTATAATTTGTCATATAATTACAAGTTGTTGAGTAATTTTGTCCTTTTTGGTAAAATGTTAATAAAGCCTGAGGAAATTAGATATATAATGAATTTTGATGATTTTAAAGAAAAACTCGAATTTGAATTTTCTGAATTTGGGATAATTAAAACTGAAAGATACCTTAAAGAAGCGAGGGTTTTAAACCTTGCTTTTCCTGATATAAAATATAAGCATATGATTGTAGTCGCTTTATCTTACCCCAAAAGAATAATGAAGTCGACCAAGACCGAGCTTTATGCGTCAATGTACACATTCGGAAAGGACTATCATCTAGTTCTAAAGGAAAAAATGGCTAAAGTCATGCAGGGATTTGATTATGAATATGAATTTGCAGTCGATAATCATCCTTTTGATGAAAGATTGGCTGCTCAACTGGCTGGAATTGGCTTTTTCGGCAAAAACCAACTCATTATTAATCCTACTTATGGTTCTTTCATTTTTTTAGGTATCATATTTATAAATCTGGACATGGATATCGAAATTATCAAAAAAATTGATGACAGTTGCGGAGATTGCCGAATCTGTATCGACTCATGTCCAACCAATTCCCTCTTAAACCCTGGTTATGACAGAGAAAAATGCATTAGTGATTTCAATCAAACCAAAAAAATACTTTCTGAAACAGAAATCAAAGTCAATTATTGTATTTTTGGCTGTGATATTTGTCAGTTGGTCTGTCCAAAAAATATCAACATAAAACCGACAACACACGATGAATTTGCCTTTAGCGGTAAAGAAGCAATAGCGATTAGAGATTTGTTAACACTTTCTGAAAAACAATTTAAAGAAAAATATGAAGATATGGCATATTTATGGAAAGGCAAAACTATTTTGATGAGGAATGCTTTAACTTTATTATTGAGACAGCATAATAGTGACTATAACGACCTAATTAAACAATCAATCGAAAAGCATCAAACCCCTTGGTATAAAATCACAGCTCAAAACATCCTTACAAAACTTGATAAGAATAAAAAACCACAACCTGAATAGTAATTAGGTTGTGATTTTTTCTTACTTCATGTATTTGTCGAGAATTGCGATGATTTCTTCAGTCTTTTCAGTAAATTTGTCTTCAGTCAATGAGTCTTTGACACAGGTATTCAGGTGTTGTTTAAGAATTGTCAGATTGGCTTTTTTCAATAAAGCTTCAACTGCCAAGATTTGATTGGCGATATCAACGCAGTAACGATCTTCTTCTGTCATGCGAATCACCGCTTCAATTTGACCTTTAGCGGTTTTTAACAAATTCAATGCTTTCGTATGATTGTGTTTCATGAAGTTACCTCCTGATTCTTATTTAAATTCAATTTCTTTAATCTTAAGGAGTTATAAATCACGTTCAGACTACTGAATGACATTGCTAAAGCCCCTATCATTGGGTGTAAAAGACCCAGCATGGCAAAAGGTATGGCAAGAGCATTGTAGAACCAAGCCCAAAAGTAATTTTGCTTAATCTTGACAAATATTGCCTTGGATAAAATAAAAGCGTTTTTTACCGATTCCAGATCTTCGCTGATTAAAGTGATGTCACTGGATTCAATGGCGATATCCGTGCCACTTCCCAAGGCGATGCCAACATTTGCCTGCTTGAGAGCAGGAGCGTCGTTGATACCATCGCCAACCATAGCCACTAGACCATAAGTTTCTTGGAGTTTGATGATTTGAGCGACTTTGCCCTCTGGCATCACATTGGCAACAACTTCAGCGATTCCGGCTTTTTTAGCGATAGCTGCAGCCGTTCTTTCATTGTCACCGGTAATCATAATGGTTTTGATACCTAAATTTTCAAGAGATTTTATTGTGTTAGCGACATTCTTCTTCAATTCATCAGCTATTGCCATGATTCCAAGTACTTTTTCTTCGGTTCCCAAAATTACGACAGTCTTGGCTTCTTTCTCCAAACGTTCAATATCACTTGAATAATCATCATAGTTGATTTTGAGACTCGAAAACAGTTTTGTCGACCCCAGGAAGTATTTTACGCCAGCAATTTCACCTTTGATTCCCAGTCCCGGAATAGCCTCAAAAGCATCCAATTCTACTAAATCTATTCCTTCCGCTTTTACTTTTTCATTTACCGCAAAAGCCAAAACGTGTTCTGATGCATTCTCTAAACTCCCCGCAATGGCAAGGAATTCCCGAAAGCTTTCAGCAATGATGTCCGTTACGCGAGGTTTGCCGATTGTCAAAGTTCCCGTTTTATCGAAAGCGATTGCCTTGATATCCTTGAAGGTTTGAACCGCTTCGCCATTCCTGATTAAAATCCCATTTTCTGCGCCTTTTCCGCTACCGACCATCAAAGCGGTTGGGGTACCCAGCCCTAAAGCGCACGGGCAAGCAATTACTAAAACTGCAGTTGCGGTAACAAAAGCAAGAGTGAGAATACTTTGCTCGGTATTTATCCACGGCAATATATTTTCCATACCCTGAAGGATTCCCAAATGAAAATTAGGGAAAACCAAAAATGAAATAAAAGTTAGCAATGTCAAAATCAAGATACCGGGGACAAAGATACCGGTAATTCGATCAGCGAATTCCTGAATCGGTACTTTAGATCCTTGACAAGCTTCTACCATCTTGATTATTTGTGCAAGGAAAGTTTCATCGCCAATCCTGCTTACTTCGACTTTAATGACACCGTTTTTATTAATTGTAGCGCCAATTACTTTATCGCCTTTAATTCTTTTAACGGGCAGGGATTCGCCTGTTGCCAAAGATTCGTCAATAGTCGATTCACCCTCGATGATAATTCCATCCATAGGGATTTTTTCTCCGGGTCTAACAATCATGATGTCGCCGACAATCAGCTCGTTGCTCAAAACTTCGATTTCTTCGCCATTCACGATGATTTTTGCAGTTTTAGCGCCAATTTCCAATAGTTTCTTGATAGCCTGAGAGGCTTTTCCCTTAGCTTTTGTTTCTAGATATTTGCCAACTAAATGAAGTGTCATGATCATGGTAGCCATTTCAATGAATGTGGTGATTGG
>JAVEWC010000003.1:0-30018 GCA_034004745.1 Candidatus Izemoplasmatales bacterium
TGCATATACCACTTTGATTTTTTCAATAGTGTCAGCTTTCACAATTCTAGGAATCTACTATATAAAAAAACGATAAGGAGAACTTTATGAAAGATTTCATCGCAACAAAAAAAGCCCCACAAGCAATCGGGCCTTATTCACAAGCAGTTTTAGCAGGAGATACTCTCTATATCTCAGGACAAACCCCATTGGTTCCAGAGACGATGAAAGTTGTTGGAACTGACATTAAGGGACAAACAAAACAATGTTTGAACAATATTCTGGCAATTGCAGAAGCTGCGGGTTTCAAAAAAGAAGATATCGTAAAATGTGGGGTTTTCTTGAAGGATATGAATGATTTCAAGGAAATGAATGGGGTTTATCTTGAATTTTTTGGCAACCACAAGCCTGCACGGGTAACAGTAGAAGTTTCAAGGCTTCCGCTGGACGCCTTGGTCGAAATTGATGCAATAGCGGTAAAATAATATAGTAAATAACGCGATAGTCTGGTTTTTCAGACTATCGCGTTTTTTTTATTCTAGGACATTTACATATCGATAAACGGTACTTGAGTTTCCTGATTCATCGGTAGCTTTATAGCTTATTATATAAGTTCCCGTTGTAGATGTATCCACAAAACCAGTAACTTCAAATATTAAATCTTTTTCGCTATTATCATAGTAACTGAATGAAGCGTCAGACCAATTTGAATTGATTTTGACGGTATCCAAACCGGGATTAATCTCTAAAACAGGAGGGGTTTCATCGATTACGGTCACAATTCTTGTGAGAGTCATTTCAAATTCTTGATAAACAAAACTATAGGTTATATGGTACACTCCAACTTGCGTTGCATCAACAGTGTTTTCGATAACTTCATTGCTTCTTCTTAAACCAAAAACTTTCGCAGTAGCGCCAGGATCTTTATACTCGGAATTCACCTCAATTGTATCAATGCCTAAATTTAGATAAAAATCGATATCATCCATTTCTGCGTTACACCCTATCATGGTCAAAATAGAGATTAAAACAATAAGTAGCAATTTAAATTTCTTCATCTTGATCACCTCTTGATATATACCACTCAATGTCATCAAGTGGAACATAAGAGTCTTCAATTACATATACATAACGACTTTTGGAATAGATTTCGTCATTGTATTCTACTTGATAAGTGATTATATAAACCCCGGCTTTGTTAGTATCGACATTTCCGATAATTTCAAGGGTGCCATGATTGACGGTAGCTCCAGTTTCGTTATAATTACCTCCAACTATGATGGTTGTCATGGCTTTGTTTAATTTAATTTCAATATCAACTTGATTATTTATGACATTGACAATTCTAGTTATTTGTCCAACCAATTCATCGTCGAAGTAAATTTTGTAGGTTATCGTATAACTACCGATTTGAGTAGAATTTACAGTTCCAAAAACTTGGTATGAAAGTCTGGAATCGCTTAGGGTAATACCGGTATCAACCCAGCTTTTAAATTGCTCTAAAGTGTCTACACCTGGGTTTAAAACCGCGTTTTGAAAAATTAAGGTTTTTTTATAGACCGGATTTACAATCAGGTCAGAAGTAATGTTATTCAAATTATTGTCCCATTCAACAAACACATAATCAAACAGATCATCCGAAGGTCTTGTCGGATCAGTTGGGATAGTAGCATCACCGTTTGGGTAGACTAAGGATTCATCATAAAAATTACCTTCATAATCAAGGAAAGTAACTTTATACATCATGTCATCGATTTTTCCATAAAGGCTTAAATCATTTATGATTATTTGATCGACATACTTGTCATCGAAAGTCAAAGAATAATACCAGCCATAAAAGTATTTATTTTCAATGCTTACTTCCGGAAGAGGATTTATTGATTCACCACTTGCCAGTGAAATAGTATCGTAAATTTCGTTTTCAAGTATGAAAGTCACAGTATAGTAATTAAGCTCAAATTTTGCATAAAGAGTCATATCATCAGCGTAAATATAATTACCTGGTAATGCTTGCTCTAAATTCAAATCCAGGAACCAACCCGCGAAACTGTAATTTTCCAAGATAGGTTCATCAACGAGTAAATAAGCTGAATCTTTTATTATCCAGATTGATTCTATAGGTTCAGCCTCAAAAGTTTCAAATGATACCTTGACCAAATCGGTAGACAAGGAATTATAAGCGTTAATAAGTCCGTTGCCGTAATAAATATCTTTTCCTTCGGTTCCGAGGTCAATGCTGGTTCGATAGATGTTTTCATAGATTTCTTCAAAAGAATATAATTCATAACTAATTAATAAAGCTAAAAAACCGGCAACGTGAGGTGCAGCAAATGACGTGCCGCTGACTTGGGCATATCCATTTTCTAGATGAGTGGTAATAATATTTTCACCTGGCGCTGCCAAATCAATCGTGGTGCCATAATTTGAAAATATGCTAATGGTTGAAGTGGAATTGACAGAACTTACGGAAATGCTTTTCTCTAGTGCTGCTGGATAAAACGGAATGTCATTGCCATCGTTACCGGATGCAGCTACAACAAAAACTTCATTGGCATATGCATACTCAATAGCGGTTTTTACTCCAGAATCTTCCGATGTACTCCCCAATGATAAATTAATCACTTTAGCGCCATTGTTTACGGCGTAATATATTCCCTTGGCGATGAGTGAATTTGCATAGTTGTCCTCACCTGGTCTGTTGGCCTTGATCACCATCAATTGAACATTGTCAGTTAAACCGTCAATCCCAATGGAATTATTTCTAACAGCCGCAATAACACCAGCTACATTGGTTCCATGACCTAAATCATCTTCAACATATTGAATTCCCACCTCTTCGGTATAGGCATTAAATGATAATGGCGAGATTTTTCCAACGAACTCTTCATGGTCTGTATCAATTCCTGAATCTATAATGGCGACCATTACTTCAGAACTTCCGGTTTCAATATTCCAAGCATCGTATATATCGATTAACCCTAGATTATATTGTTGGTCAGTGTAGTCATTTTTGGGAACTGTCGTCCATGGTGGGCTCAAGGGACTTATGATTTCTTGATCAGTAATAAATGAAGTTGAATAAGTTTCAAACTTTCTTGACATAGAAAAAGAAGCGATTGTAAAAATCACAATATTGAAAATAACCAGCAGTCTAAAAAGATCAATTTTTTTATACATCACCCATCCTCCGAGTTACTACAACATATACGAAATTATTGAACATTTTATTGGAAATTACATAAAAAAAAGAACCGCTTTGATAGCAAAGCAGTTCTTTTGAGAATATCTATTATTAAACTCCAAACAATCTTTGGAAGAATCTCAAGAGAAATTCTAAGAAAGTACTTCCACCTAAGAAAGGTATTTTATCGAAGACGAAATTGATTTGACTTATAACTGGTGCATTAGGATAGTAATATGCAAGCGGCACATAAATCATGAAGAACAAAGTGATTATTATTAAGACAAAAACCAATCTTTTAAACCAAACCGGTATTAAACCTTTTGTGACCTTATCTAATTTTGCATTGCCCTTGATGGTTTCATTTCTTAATACATTTACTTCTGCCTGAAGCTCTAAAACTATCTCTTTTAGCGATATAATCTCTTTTTTTAATTCATCAAGACTATCTTTGTCATATTGAACTATAGCTCGGTCGACGGCAATAGTTTCGGTCTTTGCTTCTTGAGGTTTTGCTTCTTCAACTTGAAGATCTTTTGTCACATCTTCATCATTTTCTTCAATCTTTTCTTCGACAACTATTGGTTTGACTTCTTCCTTTACAGTTTCTTCGACAACTTTTTCTTCAAGTTCTTCCTGAATTTCTACAGTTTCTTGATGGAGTTGTTCAGCCACGGCTTCATCAATTTTATATTTTTTGACTTGGATATTCTTTTCATCAAATTCTTTATACATATATTCGATCATTTGGTCTTTATTAATGTATGCGAAAGCAATGATATTGTTAAGTCTTGCGAACTCTTCCAATTCTTTTAGGTTGAACTCAGTCAGTTCAAGGTGAATATCGGGAATATATTCATTTCTGGCTTTTAATTCGTCAATCACAATTTCCAAAACTTGAATTTTTGTAAGTCTGGTTGGTACTTTGATATCAAATTTTGAACCGATTTGTTTAAGTTCGCTGATGGTAGCACTTAAAACTACTCGTTTTGCAAACACATCCCGATTCAATCCGTCGAATGTACCCTCTTCATCATATATATGAGGATCGAGAGCTTTCTGGAACAATCTAATCGGAGGAATAGATTGATTGGATTGATATTTTTGAATGACTCTTTCCAAGAAAATGGCGATATCTTTTTTGGGGATTCCTTCGCGTATTAAAAAATTAAGCAATTTCTTCCAAAATTCTTTGATGTATGCTTGGTCTATTTCTTTATTGTTGAAACGGTACAGCTCGTTTTCATATTGGGTTTCAGAGAAAGAATCTATCCATGTAAGTCTAGTTTGTCTTCTGGATTCTTCAAGTCGTTCAGGTCCTTCAACATCGCTTTCCGATTTCAAAAGTTCATTGTATTCACTTTCCAAAATAGGATAAAGAACTTTCTGCAGAGCACTGAATCTTAATGAACGCGGAAAATTGATATCTAACTCAGTCAGAAGTTTAGATATTTCGTCTCCGGGAACATTAGTTAAATCTTCTACAATTTCATCGATTGAATAATCTTTATTCAGTTTTTGATAAATATCTTGCATGATGATTCTCCTTTATAAACTTAATTATAATAACATGTGTATTATAACATGATGTTTTAAAAAATAAAATCTACTTATATGAAAAAATCTTGAAAACATAAAGGTTTTTTCGGTTATTACATTTTAATCTTGAACCATGGACTTAAAATAATCAATATTAGACCAAGTAGATTTTAATTCCTTTTTTTCTATTTTTTTGACTGTTTCAATGATTTTATTATTATATGGAGTGCTGATTTTATATTTAATTCCATATCTTTTTATAACGCCATTTATATAGTCAATTTCTGTCTCTTTTCCGGATTGTAAATCTCTAAGCATACTTGATTTTATCAAACGATGTTTTTTCATTGCTATAGGTAGGATTATCAAACTTATCCATCTTCGGAATTTGGTTTTATAATTTAGGTATTTTTCAATATTTTTTCCTTGTATTGGTTCAATTTTTATTTTTGCAGCTTTGGCCACTTCTATGCCTTCCTTTATGACTTCAAGCGCAATCAGCTTGGCAAGCTTGTGTTTGGAGATATCGCCAAAATTTGCATCAGTAATAACCGATAGGCCGCTAAAAGCACTGTTTATCAGCAGTTTTGCCCATCTGGTACCAATGAAATTTTCTTCTACAGTTACGGTTCCCATCGTGTTTAATAACTGAACAATGTAATCAAACTTGTTATTATCATTGTTTCCAAACTTACCGATGTTGAAAGTCAAAGTATTGCGAGTAGCTTCGGATGTCAATTCGCTGATGCCATTCCCATGGAAAGTTGCACCCCAACTCATGACACAGCCACAAGTTCTATCTTTGCCGATTGCATCGGCAATAGAATCTTCAGGCAAACCATTTTGCATCGTACATACTAATGATTCTTCATATAGATAAGGAATAAGGCTTTCAACAACTTCTTGATTATATCTCTGTTTAGTCATTAATAGAATAATATCGTATTTATCTTTCATTTCTTCGGGGAGGATTGCCTTCACTTTTTGCGTGAAGTTAGTTTTGCCTATAATTTGCGCTCCATTTTTATTTAATCCTAGAACATGGTCTTTATTTCTATTTATTAAATCAATATCATAACCAGCTTTGCTAATATATGCCCCTAAAACGGTACCCATTCCACCCGCTCCGTAAATTCCAACTTTCATAGTTTAGACCTCCAATATATTTTAAGTATAGCACAAAACTGCATTTACACTAATGGCAAAACTCTTTTTACAATAAATAATCGCTACCGCACGTATATATAGATGAAAGGGAAAAAGAGGTGAAAAATATGAAAAAATTTCTCTTAATGCTTACATTACTTTTTGCTGGCATAGGCCTTGTAGCTTGTGCTGAAACGGAAGAAGTCGTTTACTCAGATTATACTTATCTATCTTTAGAGATGAATCCTGCAGTAGACTTTGTTATCGATAGTGAAGGAAAAGTTTATACTTACAGTTTTAGAAACGAAGAAGCTGAAGTTGTAGCTGCTGGTCTAGAAATGGAAGGCAAAACATACGAAGAAGCACTTCACTTGTATTTAAATGCAGCTATTGATACTGGTTATATCGATATTACCAGAGAAGATAGCGCGGTAATGATTCAAGCCAGCGGTAAAAAGGATTCGGAAAACAATGAGTTCATGGTCCAAGTTCAAGAAAAACTGCAAATATTTTTCCAAGAAAACGCTATTGGAGCTGTTGTATTGAAAAATGAAGAAGTCGATGAAGAGGCTGAAGCTTTGGTAGAAACTTATGACATTTCTTACGGATTTGCCAAAATGATTCTAGCTTACGTACAGTTAAATCCAGACGCTGTAATTGCTGATCTCGCGGAAATGCAACCAAAAGACTTAGTTGCTGATTTAGTTGAAGAAGCAAATCAATATCGTAGCCGTTATCAAAATGAAATTCAAGCCGGAGCTCAAGCGGTAAAAGACGAATTGGTCGAAGCTTTACAAGCACAAGTCCAAGCACATCGTCAAGAAGTTGAGAATGGCACTAAAACTCAACCTGACATCAGTGGATTAAAAGAAAACTACATGAACAATTACGCTACGTTACATGAATCTTACTTAAATAGAAATCAAACAAGATTGCAACAAGCCAAAGAAAAGGTTTCAGGCAATTCTCCTATGTATTTCTCATTGGACATCAATCCGGGAATTGATTTTGTAATTGATGGAAATGGATATGTATTAAGTTACATGCTGAAAAATCAAGATGCTGAAATTGTAGCTGCAGGATTGAAAATGGAAGGTTTGCATTATCAAGAAGCATTAAGACTTTACTTGAATGCTGCAATTGACACCGGTTATATTGACGTTACTAGAAGCGACAACGCTGTAATGTTCCAAAACGTTGGTGTCAATCAAGAAATTGAAAATGCCTTCATGAATCAAACACAAACAATGTTGCAAAATTTTTTCTATGAAAATGCAATCGGAGCTACTGTTCTCCAACAACATGAAATCAATCCAGAAATTGTAGCTTTTGCAGAAGAACATGACATTAGTTTTGGGTTTGCAAAATTAGTTCTGGCATATCTTGCTACTGATGAAACTTTGGTTGTTGAAGATGTTTTACTGATGACACCAAAGGAAATAGTTGATTTGTTGGGTTTAGATTGTGAAGCTTATATGGCTCAATACAGAAACCAAGTTGAAGCCAGCGCCCGAGCCATCAAAGATGAATTGGTCGAAGCACTGAAAGCACAAGTTCAAGCACATCGTCAAGCAGTTGAAAATGGAACCAAAACCCAACCAGATATTTCAGGTTTGAGACAACAATATCTGGAAAACTATGAAACCATGCATCAAGGTTATTTGAATAGAAACCAAGTCAGGGTCCAACAAGCTGAAGAAGCCAAAAATGATAAGAACGCCTGATCATCAATCATCCTTCTAAAAGGTTTGAGGAGTCTAATAAAAGATTTCTCAAACTTTTTTATATACTTTTGTACAAAAAAAATTAATTCTTATTAAACTTATGATAAAAAGATAGTATAATAAATGTACAAGTAAGGGCGGGTTAATATGAGAACTTATCTTTGGCTGATTTTTGCCGGTCTAGCGACTCTTTCGGTTTTGCCATTAGCCAGACTGGATTTTTTTAATACTCATAAAAAATATCGATATTTCAAATATCTTAGTTTAGTCATGTTCGGTTGGACTATGTTCAATTATTTGAAATTCGTGTCCTTGAGTGCCAGAGTGGTATATTACTCTACCTTGAGCGTCTACCCCTTGGTTTTTCTTTTGACAATACTGATTTTTATCTCGATGTTGAATTATTTGGGGAAAAAAATCAATATTTTCTTTTTGATAGGGGCGGGGATTTTTTTCTTGGTGGATTTAGTTATGTCCTATACCAACACGCTTCACCTATTGGTCTTGGAGTTGCCTTATAGTACAAGTTTGAATTATGCCATCATCAGTGAAGCGAAACATGGAATTTTCTTCTATATCCACACAGCGGTCTGTTATGTGATATTGTTGCTGGCAATGGGCAGTATCGCTATTCAGTTATATAAAAACTTGAGAAATGAAAGAGACGTATTTCCTTTTGTCATAATGATTATCGGTATTATTTTGGGAATAGCTGCCAATGTAACGCATTTATTCTTTTACGATTTTCCAATAGATCCTACCTACATAATGTTAATTGTTCTCACAACATTACTATATTTCATTTTTTACATTCGTGACATTAGATTAATGTTCAAAGTGAATGGCAATGACTTTATTCTTAATAATCTGAGAGAAATGTACTTATTAGTAAATCATCGCGGTATTATTGTCGCAGCTTCTCCGGAACTTGAAGATAAGTTCAAAATGAAAATTGAAGAAAAAATGGGTTTCCCAGAATTCATCAAGAGTATTTCCGATAAGGCGATTGTTTATACCGACAATAAAAAAGTAGAAAATACATTTGATGAGAATAAGCTGTATTTTCATATGATGGAAAAGCACATCAATTTACCTTTCTTGAAGCATTCAGGAAAATTTTATCTTTTTTATGATGAAACACAAAACCGAAAGTATTTATATGATTTGAACTATGTGATGACTCATGATTTGATGACCAATATCTATAATCGTAATTATTTCGAGAGTCTTGAACCGGAAATTGAAGCTAAATATGAAAACTATTCTCTCATCATGTTTGATATTGATGGTTTGAAACAATTTAATGATTACCTAGGTCATGAAGCTGGTGATCAATTACTGATAAGGTTTGCTGACGCTTTAAAAGTGGTGGTAAATAAATACAAAAACCTGATTCCTATCAGAATGGGTGGAGATGAATTCTTATTGATTGCCATTCACAAGGATAAAAACGATTTAGAAGAAATTTTGTATGATTTGAAAATATTGACTAATGATAAAGATTTATTGAAACATGTTGGGTTCTCCTATGGTTATTCACAGAATAACTATGCCAACAAATCCTTTAATAAGGTTATGACGGAAGCGGATGCAAATCAGTATGCAATGAAGGCTTCACGCAAGAAAGCAAAAGACGAACTTGAAAATTATTTAAAATTGATAACACAGATTTAAAAGAACTGCACACTCATTTGTGGTGTGCTTTTTATTTTAAGCCAAATTCATTAAAATTCTTCCTTTAAATATGTTATACTTTTTTATGGGAGATTTTTGCTTATGACTAAAAGTAATATGATTGCTGAATGGGTAAAAAGGCATGATAAACTAATTATTTTCGCAGTTTTTATGGGCTTTGTAATTTATGCTTTTCTAACTGTGATTTTTAATTTGGAGACTCTTTTGGAAACGTTTATAGCGAGCGTTTTTTTTGTCTTGTTAATAATCGGATCAATTGTTGTCGCCAATAAAACTAAACATACCTCTAAAGACAAAATTAAGTTTTTGAATTGGGAATCATTATTTGTTTTTGCTGGAGTCGTCATTACTTACGAGATTAGTTATTTGTTTTCTTTTTCCAGCGTTCTTTCCTCAGCTTCAATCGGGTTCTTTGGTTTTTTGTTTTTTAGAAAATACTCAATCGGAATTTATTGCGGATCATTTGCCGGAATGATCTCCATTGCTTTACTAAACCACTATCAGATGTTAATTGTCGGTATTGTTTGTGTTATTTCCTTTCAAATAATTAAGACCATACTTGATGGTTTCGGAGGAAGACTGGGATCGATAGCCTTCGTTTCAACGACATTAGTTTCATTTGTGTTTTCAAAATCAATGCTGGAAATTGAATTTGAAGTGATTTGGTACCTCGTTTTTGTGTTTGCTGTAGCAGGGTCGATGATTTCCAGTCTCATTCATAATCAACTAGGAAAATCAGCTGTTCTAGCTTCGGCATTTCCAAGCCTGTTATTGGCAATTTTAATTGATTTTCTGTTTCCGAATCTAGGTATTTATTCCAGTATTTTCTTTACCGCCAGTTTTATTGGAATGTCAAATAAAAATGTAATTACAAATTGGACAATTTCGCTAATTATAGGTATAATTCTTGGAATAATATTTTTGCTTTTTTTAGATTTCTTCAATGGCTTTGGTGGGAAAATGGGGTTAATGGCATTTGCTTCAATAATGGTAAGTCAAGGAGTGTTTTATTTGACAAAAAAAGTAAAATTATTTATTTTTCGTTGATTTTTTGAAAATACTATTGTCAATATTCATTTTTACCTGTAGAATTATACTTGACTATAATAAGGAGTAGAAAATATGATTTTTGATAAAAACCTCGAATTTTACAAACTTATCTTCGATTATAGCCTCGATGCAATTCTTTTGACTAGTCCAGAAGGGAAAATCCATCGAGCCAATGATTCCGCTTGTAAAATGTTTGATATGACGGAAAATGAAATTATAAGTCTCGGCCGAAACGGATTAGTTGATCCAACTGATCCGAGATTAAAAGATGCAATAAGATATCGCGAACAGTATGGTTACGTAAAGGCTGAATTGACTTTTTTGAGAAGGAACCAAATACCTTTTCCAGCTATGATTACATCCTCAATCTTTAAAGATAGAAAAAAGAAACTTTGGTCGGTGATGATTATCAGAGACTTGACTGAAGCAAAAGAAGTTGAAAACAGTCTTAGACAAGCGAAAGCTGAAAATGAAATAATGGCCACTCATGATTTTCTTACTGGTTTGTTGAATCGACGAGGTTTCATGAAAAGGGTTGAAGAAATGATGGGTGATGTTTCAGATGGTTTTGACTTTGGTCTTTTACTAATCGATATTGATTATTTTAAGGAATTTAATGATAAACACGGACATATTAAGGG
The DNA here is from genome assembly GCA_034004745.1 of Candidatus Izemoplasmatales bacterium. Lineage (GTDB taxonomy): Bacteria > Bacillota_I > Bacilli_A > Izemoplasmatales > Hujiaoplasmataceae > UBA2289. Next base: position 10,956 of record JAVEWC010000003.1, read on the forward strand.
AGATTGCATACTTAAGGATTTTGCGGAATATTTAAAACAATCTCTAATTGAAGAAGACGCTCTGGTAGGAAGATTTGGCGGAGATGAATTTATCGTATTCTTTCGTAATACTTCAGAAATTGAACTCAATAACCTAGCGGAAAATATACGCTCAAAGGTTGAACACATGGATTTTTCCAGTGAAACCGAAGAAATAAACCTGACAATCAGTATCGGGGTTACCGTTTTTCCAAAAGGCGTGGATACAGATATTGATGATATTATTTCTTTTGCTGATTCTAATATGTATCGAGCAAAAAAAGTGAGGAACTCCGTCTACTATAAAAAAATGGATATCACGCTAAAAGACTTGTAAAACATGCAAGTCTTTTTTATTTCAAAATCGACTTTATAAAACATGAAATATGATATAATTTTTTTATGAGAGTTGGAGTGATAAAATGAACATTTATGATGTAATAATTGTCGGCGGTGGAGCTAGCGGCATCATGGCGGCTTTGAGCGCAAATGAAAATGGGAATAAAAATATCCTGATTTTAGAGAAAAATAATCGTATTGGCAAAAAAATATTGGTTACTGGGAACGGTCGCTGTAATTATACCAATGTGACCATGACATCAAGCGATTATAATCACCCAGAGTTTGTTGAAAAAGTATTCGATCAATTTGATTTTTCGGACACCATTGATTTTTTCGATAATTTGGGAATCATTGCCAAAGTTGAAGAGGAAGGGAAAACTTATCCTTTGAGTGAACAAGCTTCAACTTTTTTAGACGTATTTCTTTTTGAATTAAATAAAAGAAAAATTGATGTTGAAACCGAACAAACCGTTATATCAATCAGTAAAAATCGAGAAATATTCCAAGTTAAAACAGTTGATGGAGGGCAATTTAACAGCAAGAACGTAATTATAGCTACCGGGGGAAAATCGATGTCCATAACTGGCAGCGACGGATCCGGATTTGAAATAGCTGAAAAATTAGGCCACAAAATTACGAATCTTTTTCCAGCATTGGTAAAATTGAGAGTTGAATCTGATCATCTCAAGCATCTCTCGGGTGTTAAATTCAATACCCAAGTTGATTTGTTGCTAAATGACGAAGTAGTACAAACAGAAAATGGCGATGTTCTATTTGCCAATTATGGCATCAGTGGTCCAACAATACTGGAGATTAGTCGTAAAGCAAATGAGCTTTTGCTTGAACGTAAAAAACCAGAGTTAAGAGTAGTTCTAATTCAGTCAGTTTCAAAAGCAAAGATTATTGATAGATTCCAAAATTCCTCCGAGAAAGAGATTAGTCAAGCATTAATCGGTATAGTCAATAAGAGATTTATTTCTGTATTATTAAAGGAAGCAAAAATTGAAAAAAGTAATCTTTTAGTAAAGCAATTGTCTAAAGAACAATTGTTCAGTTTGATTAACTTGTTTTTTGATTGGCGATTTAAAATTACGGGCAGTCTTGGTTTTGAGGACTCACAAGTTACTGCTGGTGGTATCAATATAAATGAAGTCGACGCGAAAACATTGCAATCGAAAGTAATAAGTGGTCTTTTCTTTTCAGGAGAAGTTTTGGACATAGACGGTCGTTGTGGTGGCTTCAATTTGCAGTGGGCATGGTCCAGTGGTTATGTAGCCGGCAAGAATGCGAGCAAAAATATATGATAAGAATAACAGAGCTGAAATTAACTCCAGATCAAGCGATGAACTCTGAGATGGAGATTAACAATTTAAGAAAAATACTAAAAAACAGATTTTATTTACATGATGTTTCAGGATTAACAATCTTTAAGAAAGCTATTGATGCCAGAAAGAAAAACGGCATTATTTTGGTTTATACAGTTGATTTTTCTTCAGGTGAAGAAAATAGACTTTTAAGGCTAAAAGATAAGCATATCAGCCTTACTCCAGACATGAAATATTACGATGTTCCCTGCGGTGATAAAACTTTGAAAGAACGACCGATTATTGTCGGTTTCGGACCTTCAGGCATGTTTGCAGGATTACTGCTTTCTAGACGCGGATATAAACCTTTGATAATTGAAATGGGACTGGACGTCGACAGACGTGATGAGGCCTATCAAAAGTTTATTGACTCAAGAATATTCAAAAAAGAAGCTTCAATCCAATTTGGTGAAGGTGGAGCCGGCACTTATTCCGATGGCAAATTGACAACTTCAATTAATGACTTAAGATGCAGATTGGTACTTGAAACCATGGTTAAGTACGGTGCAGATGAAGAGTTAATGTATATAAACAAACCCCACGTTGGCACCGATAGATTGAAGTTGATAACCAAATCCATAAGGAAAGAAATCATCGATTTGGGTGGGCAGATAATATTTGGAACTCAGTTGACAGATTTAATCGTGAAAGATGGCAAAATTGTTGCTATAGAAATCAACAATAAAGATATTATCAAAACGGATGTTTTGTTAATGGGAATTGGACATAGTTCCAGGGATACGTTCGAGTTATTAAAAACAAGAAACTTGAACTTAATGAGAAAACCTTTTTCAATCGGCGTCAGAATTGAACATCCGCAAAGTTTGATAAACGAGTCTCAATATGGTGAATTCAAGAATCACAAGGCTCTTAAGGCAGCTGATTATAAATTGGCTTATCATGATGATAACGGAAGAAGTTGCTACACATTTTGCATGTGCCCTGGTGGATATGTGATGTGTGGAAGTTCTGAAGATGGTGGAGTTGTAACCAATGGTATGAGTGAAAGTAAAAGAGACGGAGAGAATGCCAATTCTGCAGTCTTGGTCAACATTCAAACTGATGATTTTAAAGGAGAAGACGTTTTAGCCGGCATGTATTTTCAAAGGCAACTAGAAAGAATGGCGTTTAAAGAAGCTGGGGGAAACTATAACGCTCCGGCACAATTAGTTGGGGATTTCTTAAAAAATCGCAAGTCGGACAAATATGGATTGGTAAAACCTACTTATAACCCAGGAATAACCTTTGTTGATTTTAATAGATTATTACCGGAATTTGTTTCAAAAACCTTAAAGAAGGGCTTATTGGATTTCGATAATAAATTAAAGGGCTTTGCCATGAATGATGCTTTAATGACTGGGTTTGAAACCAGATCATCATCGCCAATCAGAATAGTCAGAGACGATTTCTATGAAACAAATATTAAGGGTGTTTTTTCTATGGGTGAAGGCGCTGGTTATGCTGGAGGAATAATGTCTTCAGCTGTAGATGGAATCAAAGTAGCCGAAGAAATTGTGAGAAGGTATAAACCTTTGCAATGAATTTAGGCTGTTAAAACATGAGGTGAATAATGGAAGATAAAAGATCAGAACTATTAGGAAAAAAAGACGTTAAAAAAGCGCTGATTGAATTGACAATTCCAGCGACTTTTGCGATGATTGTCACAGCTCTTTACAACTTAGTGGACACGATATTTGTTGGCCGAGGTGTCGGTGATATTGCCATCGGGGCATTATCAATAGCGAATCCTGTTCAGATGATAGTTATGGCATTTGGTTTGATGATTGGCATAGGAGCTTCTTCAATATTCTCAAGAGCTTATGGAAGAAGCGACAAAGATACAATGAGAAAAAGTGTTAATACCGCTATTTTTATGGGTATTGTTCTTTCGATTGCTATAGCTGTTCTTGGCATAATATTTTTAGATGAAATGTTGTATTTTTTTGGGGCTACTGAAGGAAATATTGAATATGCTCACGAGTATTTATTCTATATCTTGATTGGCTTGGTTCCTTTTTCACTCTCCGTAATTTTCAACAATCTTGCAAGAGCCGAAGGAAGAGCCAAAATAGCTATGATTTCAATGATTATAGGTGCGGGAGTGAATATTATTTTGGATCCTATTTTCATCTATGATTGGGGACTTGACATGGGAGTCAAAGGCGCTGCCATCGCTACAATAATTGCCAAGACTGCATCATTTATTTACATTTTCGCTGCATCAATCTCCAATAATTCTAATCTTAATATAAAACTCAGAAAACTTCACCAAGTCGATTTAAAGATGGTCGGGGAAATTACTGCAATTGGTTTCCCATCATTTGTCAGAAACGCTTTGGGAGCGGTTTTAGTAATCATTGTAAATAATCTAATTAAAAAATATGTTCCACTGGAACCGGAAATATACATATCAATTTTTGGCGTAGTGAATCGTTTGTTGATGTTTTTGATGATGCCTGGTTTTGGTTTGGTTCAAGGTCTGCAACCAATAGTTGGTTTCAATTTTGGAGCTAAGTTGTATCAAAGACTTTACGACGTCATCGATTATACAAAAAAACTTATGACCATTTATTTTATTTCAATTTTAGCAATATCTTTGATTTTTGCAAAACAACTTTTCTTGTTGTTTTCTAACGAGCAAAATCCAATATTCATGACTGCTGGGCCAGAAGCATTGAGATGGGTAAGTATCGGATTTATCTTAGTTGGTTTTCAAATAATACTATCCAGTGTTTATCAGGCCATGGGATATGCGGTAAGATCATTCTTAGTCGCGATGTCTAGGCAGTTTATTCTTTTCATTCCTCTTGTTTTTATTTTTACAAGTATTTGGGGAGTGGCTGGCATTTGGTACACATTCATGATTTCTGATATATTGGCAGGATTATTATCCTTTGTTGTATATGAATATGAGATGAGAGACTTGAAGAGAAAAATACCATTAATTCATCAAACTGTTAGTTAGAATATAGTTTTTTCAATGTTAAAGAGGTGCTCATGGCTCTATTAATTAGCGAATCAAAAGATCCATACTTCAATTTGGCTCTAGAAGAATATATCTTGCGTTCAAAACGTTTCAAGGAAGACGTTCTTTTGGTATGGCAATCAGATAAAGCTTTTGTTTTTGGCCGAAATCAAAACCCATTTATTGAAATTCATCCCAAATATTGGCAGACCGACATACCGATTATAAGAAGAATTTCCGGAGGAGGAACAATTTACCAAGATCAAGGCACACTTGTTTTTTCGATAATTACCAGTGATTATGGGAAAAAAATAAACGATTATGAATTTTTTCTTTCTCCACTCATTAACCTTTTAAATTATTTGGATATCATGGCATATTTTAAACCAAAATCACATGTTTTTATTGGCGATAAGAAAATTTCCGGAAATGCACAAGCGTTTATAAACAACAAACTGCTTCACCATGGCACTATTCTATTTAAAACCGATTTAAACATCATTAATGAAGCTTTGGTTAAGTACGATCAATTACCAAATACTGATTTCATTGCTTCAAACAAACAAACGGTAACCAATATATCTGGATTAATCAGTGCAGATATTGACATATGCGCTTTTAAAAAATTTCTTATAAAGCAGTACCTTGAAGAAAGGAATATTCAGAAAGAAATATATTACTTAGATGAAGAGGATTTAAAAGCAATTAAATCATTAGCGGACAGCAAATATCGTTCTTGGGAATGGAACTTTGGAAAAACAAAAAAATGTGAACTTGAGATAACATTGAATAATAAAAAAATAAAGTTAGTTATGGAATCTGGATATATTATTTCAGTTAATGAAGAACAATTCACTTTTCTGATAGGCAAAAAGTTTACTGATTCGGAATTAAGCAATCTAGTAAAAGAATAGATTTTTGGAGGTATATATGAAATACATCCCTTACGCAGGCACTAATAAATTGGCAAGCAGAATCAGCTTTGGCGGTTGGCAATTGGGCAATAATGAGTTTTGGGGAGAAATGACCCATGCTGAAGGGGTAGAACTAGTTAAACAAGCATATGCAAAGGGGATTACATTGTTTGATACCGCGCCAGGTTATGCAAGTGGGGAAAGCGAAAAGATAATTGGTGAAGCATTGCATTCTGTAAGAGAAAAGGTAATAATCAATAGCAAGATTGGCCATAAAGCCAATGGATTAACCGATTTCTCGGTAGATTCTTTGAAAGAGCAAATTAAGGATAGCTTAGCCAGATTAAATACACACTATCTTGATAGTGTAGTTTTGCATAATCCAGGAATGGAAATTCTTTCTGGCAAGTCCGGTCATTTTATCGAACTAGAGAAATTAAAAAATGAGGGCTTGATTAAAGCTTATGGCGTCAGTATAGACACTTATCAGGAACTTCTTGAGGTATTGAACAAGACCGATGTTCAAGTAGTAGAAATTCTTTTTAATATATTTTTTCAAAGTCCGCTTTCCTTGTTCAATTTAGCCAAAACAAAAGGAATAAATCTTATTATAAAAGTCCCATTGGATTCAGGTTGGTTAAGCGGTAAGTATAACGAATTTTCAATTTTTGAGGGCATTAGATCAAGATGGACAAAACCGACAATTGAAAGAAGAGCTTATTTGGTAAAAAAAATTAAACAAATCACAAACGATGACAACATAACAAAATATGCTATTAGTTTCATTTTAAGTTTCAATTCAATAACATCAGTTATAACTGGAATTAAAAATTTCGAGCAACTTCAAGAAAATATAGATGCAGAATCATTTATCTTAAACGACGAAATCAAAACCAAACTTTTGAAATTATACGAAGACGAAATAAAGAATCAACCTTTACCTTGGTAAAGAAAAGTGCACTTGCGTAATTACATGCTAGTGCACTTTATTTTATTAAATGTGAATTGGTTTTTCTATTATTCCCAATGCGGCTTCGTTGTATATTTCTGAGATTGTTGGATGAGGATGAATTGAAGAGGCAATCTCGTTAGCGGTGCCTTCCAGTTTCATAGTCATCAGCGCTTCAGAAATTAAATCACTGGCATTATCGGCTAAGATATGTACTCCGATTATTTCATTATAAGGCTTGGAAGCAATGATTTTGATAAAGCCATCTTTCTCATTGGCTGACAGGGCTTTGCCGTTGGCTTGTAAAGGAAACTTTGAAACTAAATAGTCAATTCCATTTGTTTTGGCGATTTTTTCGGTTAAACCGATTTGAGCAACTTCCGGGAATGAATATATCACCGACGGTATTTGATCATAATTGATTTTCTCAGTTTTTCCCTGGATGTGTTCTATCGCAATCAAACCTTGATGAGAAGCTACATGAGCCAACATCATCTTTCCATTGACATCGCCTATGGCATAAACATTAGGGATTGATGTTTGCATCTGATCATTGACAAAAACAAAATTCTTTTCCATTTTCAAATTTAAATTTTTAAAACTCTCATTGTTGCTTTTCATGCCGACTGAGAGTAATACTCTATCGGCATTAACGGTTTTTTCTTCACCTGAATCAGTTTTGTATATTACCTTTTTGTCATTGATTCCTGTCACAGTGGCTTCTGTCAATATTTCAATTTTCGCTTTTTTAAGAATTTTTAACATTGCCTCTCTAATGTCGTCATCAATATTGGTCAAAATCTCTTTTTCTCTTTCAATGATGGTAACTTCCGTATTAAAGGAGTTAAAGATGGTAGCAAATTCAATACCAATCACACCACCACCAACTATGATTAATTTCTTCGGAATCTGATCGATTGAAAGCATTTCTTTGCTTGTCATCAAAAAGCCACTTTTATGAGCTTCATTGATGCCTGGAATTGGAGGGATGATTGGTGACGAGCCAGTTGCTAAAATAATGTTTTTTGTCTTTAAAATTTCATCATTTACTTTCACTTCGTTTTTATTTAAAATCTCGCCTTCGCCATTATAAATATCCACATTGTTTTTTTCAAGCAACATTTTTACTCCACCAGTCAGTCTCTTTACTATGCGATCTTTTCTTTTGACTATTGAAGTCCAGTTAGGCTTGATATTTTCATAACTATCGATATCTATTCCGTATTCTTTGGCATTAAGAATTTCGGTATATACTTTTGCGCTCTTGAGGAGAGCTTTTGTTGGGATGCAACCCCAGTTCAAACAAACACCGCCAATCGCTTCCTTTTCGATAATTGCAACTTTTAAGTTTTTTTGTCCCGCTTTAATCGCTGCCACGTAACCTCCTGGGCCAGAACCAATGATTATTACGTCATAGTTTTTCATGTAAATCACTCCTAACTCATTAATAGTAGAAGCGGATTTTTTAGATATTTCTTATAAGCTATCATAAATCGGCCTCCGTCTGCACCGTCAATTATTCGGTGGTCAAAAGTCAGTGAAAGCGGGGCAATATCCCTGATTACTATTTGATTGTCTACCACAACTGGTTTTTTCATAATTTTACCAATGCCAAGTATGGCAACTTCTGGATGCTTGATTACAGGTGTACCAGATATGGCGTCAAAAGCACCAAAATTGGTAATAGTTATTGTTCCACCCTGCAAGTCACCCAACTGGATTTTTCTTTCTTTCGCTAAAGCAGATAATCGTTCGACCTCATTGGCAATTTCAAATAAACTTAAAGTATCTGCGTTTTTAATATTAGGGACAATTAATCCATCTGGAGTATCTACTGCAATTCCCACATTGATATTTTGACGATAGATTATTTCTTCGTTTTCATGATCAAAAGAGCTGTTGAAGATTGGATACTCGTTAATTGATTTAACCAATGCCTTGATGATAAAAGCCATATAAGTTAGTTTTACACCATGCGTTTTGGCCATTTCTTTATATTCTTCTCGGAATGAAACTAAATCAGACACATCCAATTCATCTATTAATGTCGTATGCGGTATAATCTGTTTCGATAGAGTCATCGCTTTTACTACAGACTTTCTTAAAGTGGAAATCTTTTCTCTTCTATCTCCATCATTGAGTTTTGTTTTAGGGGCTTCAATATTTTTAACAGAGGAGACTATTGATTTTTTCTCTTCTTGAGTGGAGCTGTTTTCAATGTCAGTTTTCAAAACCCTGCCATGCTCACCAGAGCCTTTTACATTTTTTATGTCTACACCTAAATCGCTAGCTAGTTTACGTGCAACCGGAGTCGCCAAAACTCTTTTTCTCGATTCATTTTGTTCATCAAATTCAGCGGCTGAAGCAATCACTTCTTCAGAAACTTCTAGTTTTCCAACTACTCCAGCTTCATCACTTTCATCAGGAACTTCTATGACGGTTTCAGACTTTTCTTTTTCTTCATTACCTTCATCGATTACGGCCAAAATTTCACCAACATGAACAATTTTGCCAACATCTGGGCCCAGACTTACGATTTTTCCATCTACTGGAACCGGAATTTCAGCATTTACTTTGTCGGTTTCGATTAAAACTAAGGTTTCTCCTTCTTTAATCATATCGCCGACTTTAAAATTGTATTCCAATATTTTTCCTTCATGGATACCTTCACCGATATCCGCAAACTTAAATTTATACATTGTTTCCCTCCTTATGCCTTAAAATCCACTAATTTTTGCATTTCGTAAGCTATTTGTTCTGGAGTTATGATGAAATAAGGTTCACCTTTTGGCAATGGAACCGTGATATCAAAGCCAGTTAATCGTCTTGGGGCAGCTTCCAAGTATACAAATGCTTTTTCATTGATAATCGAGATTAATTCAGCTGCAGGCCCAAAAGATTTGACGGCTTCATGAACTATCAGTACTCTACCGGTTTTTTTTACGGAAGCAATGATTGTTTCGTAATCAATTGGTGAAATAGTACGCAAATCAATCACTTCAGCATCGATTTCTGGTTTAAGTTCCATTGCTTTTTCTACTTCCCTGACCAAAGCTCCCCAAGCAATGATAGTTAGATCTTTCCCTTTTTTCACCATTCTTGCTTTTCCGATTGGAACTTCATACATTTCATCCGGAACTTCTTGTTTAAAAGCCCTATAGATTCTTTTGGGCTCCATAAAGATAACTGGATCAGGATCATTAATAGCTGCGATTAATAAACCTTTTGCGTCATATGGAGTCGAAGGAATAACTAGTTTTAATCCCGGAATATGTGCATACAAAGTCTCAAGGCTTTCAGAATGATGTTCCAAAGCCTTGACTCCTCCGCCATAAGGCATTCTTATGACCAAAGGCAAATGATATTTTCCACGGGAACGATTTCTGAATCTCGCTACATGGGTCACTATTTGATTGTAAGCTGGTAAACTAAACCCAGAGAATTGCATTTCAACCACGGGCTTCATACCGTTGATGGACATGCCGACAGCACTTCCTACTATCGCAGCTTCCGATATCGGTGTATCGAAAACTCTTTTTTCACCATATTTTTTTTGTAAACCCGCTGTCGTCCTAAAAACGCCACCTTCAAACCCCACATCTTCTCCATATACCACTACTGAAGGATCTTTTTCCATCATTTGGTCAAGAGCTTCATTTATCGATTGTAAAATTGTTTTAGTTGCCATCTTTGATTCCCTCCGCTTTCAAGTACTCCTTGTAGTAATTAAGTTGTTCTTCAAGGTTAGGTGTGAGTTTTTCATAGGTATAGTCAAATACTTCATGAAGTTCGACTTCACCGGTTTCTTCTACCTGTTTAAATGTATCCAAAACAAGTTGTTTCAGCTCTTCATGAAGTTCAATATCTTTTTCTTCAGACCATAATTTTTTACCAATTAGATAATTTTTCATTCTTTTGATTGGATCCTTTTTCACCCATTCTTCAACTTCTGAATCCTCACGGTATAGTTTTGGATTATCGGAAGTAGTATGAGGTCCAATTCGATATGTTACAGCTTCGATTAAAGTTGGACCATCGCCCTTAATAGCTCTTTCTCTAGCAGTTTTTACTGCTAAAAACATTGCTAAAGGATCGTTTCCGTCAACTTGTATGCCGGAAATGCCGTAGGCAATAGCTTTTTGGGCCAAGGTTTTGGCTTTTATGACTTTATGTCTAGGTGTTGATATCGCATATTGATTGTTTTGAATTATGGTAATCATCGGTAAGTCATAAGTAGCGGCAAAATTCATTCCCTCATGAAATTCACCGTGAGAAGTACCGCCATCACCAATAAATACAATGGCAACTTCATCAAGTTCTTTTAGTTTGCTGGCATATGCGACACCCGCAGCGTGATTGATTTGTGAACCGATTGGTACGTTTATTGGTAAAACTCTGACTTGATCATCATATCTTGAACCTCTTTCATTTCCATACCAATAAAGGAAAGCTTGTTCCAAAGTGACTCCCTTATAAAGCATGGCGTTAAATTCCCTAAAAGCCAAAACTAACCAATCTTGATCCTTCAAAGCTGCCATAGGACCTACTTGAGCAGCTTCTTGACCGATGTTTGGCGCGTAAGTCAACATTCTTCCTTGTCTTTGAAATTGTAACGCTTTTTCATCAGCTGTTCTTCCTAAAACCATAGTCTTATACATTTTGAGCAAAGTTTCTTTATCGATTTTAGGTTCCAATTTATCATTAACGATTTTTCCTTCTTGATCCATTATCTGAAGCATTTCGCCTTTTAATGGATTATAATCATCGAATAACATTAAAAATCCTCCCATTGAATTAATATTTATACTTCATGTATCTAAGTATATTATAAGATATTTTAGCGTCATTCCGAAGGCATATGCTCTATAAGTTAGCGTATGCTAACCTTATTGAAAGTTATATTTACAAATGATAGTCATATTGCATATTTTATTGCGCAATTAGTTCCTAATTAAAAAATTCTTATGATATAATAAATAAAGAGGTGATAATCTATGATTGTTGGAAATGTTGAAAATTTGGTAGCTAAAGATATCATTAGTGATGAAGTAAAAGATGCTAACATAAGAGTTTTGGTTGGCCCAGAAAATGGTTGGAATGATTATGTAATGCGTGTTTTGGAAGTCAAGGCTGGTGGGTATACCCCTAAGCATTCGCATCCATGGCCACATATCAACTACATCATTGCAGGTGAAGGTTCATTAATGATAGATGGAAAAGAAAATCCAGTAAAAGCAGGATCGTATGCCTATGTTCCGCAGGACCATATTCATCAATTTAGGAATGTAGGTAAAGAAACATTTAAATTTATTTGCATTGTTCCTAAAGAAGGTCATAAATAGTTTTCTTCGAATCAAATTGTCGTTGCCAAACAAATTATCTGATTATTTATTTTTGCTTTTAGGAACCGAATATAGAGAAAAACAAGCTAAAATCCTTTAGATTTTCAGCTTGTTTTTTTATATGAATTTTCAATAGACAATAACTGTAGATTATTGAGCATATTACTTGTAAATATTTCGAATTCGAAATATAATTAAAGCATAAAAATTATTTTGGAGGTACAATATGAATAAACTTAAAGGAATCCATCACGTCACTGCCATTACTAGCAGTGCAGAAAGAATATATGAATTTTTTACCTACATATTAGGTCTGCGTCTTGTTAAAAAAACAGTAAATCAAGACGACATCAATACATATCATTTGTTTTTTGCCGATGATGTTGGTAGTCCAGGAACAGATGTAACATTTTTTGATTTTCAAGGAATTGATCGGAACAAAAAAGGTTCTGATGAAATAAGTCGAATTGGTTTGCGAGTAAAAGATAATAATGCAATTGCCTACTGGGAAAAAAGACTAAAGTATTATAAAATAGAATTTAAAGGCCCATTAGATGTTTTTGGTAGAAAAGCAATTTTCTTTGAAGATTTTGATTCTCAAGAATATGCTATATTTTCCGATGAAGGCATTTCTGGAGTTCCAGGAGGAATTCCATGGAAGAAGGGGCCGGTTCCTGATGAATTTGCTATTATTGGTTTAGGGCCTATCTTTATGAGAATCAACAATATTGAACGGATGAAAACTACGTTGACTCAGTATATGGGAATGATATATCAAGGTTCAAGTAACAAATATCACCTTTTTGAAATGGGACAAGGTGGTAATGGTGCAAGTGTAATCCTTGAAGAAAGTAATCTGCCAAGATCATGGCAAGGCTATGGTGGCGTGCACCACGTTGCCTTTAGAATTGAAGATAAACAAGAATTGGACCAATGGATAAGGCATTTAGATGATATCGGTGCTAGGCATTCTGGTTTTGTGGACAGATTTTACTTCAAATCTCTTTATACACGGTTATATCCAAACATCCTCTTTGAATTTGCGACAGAAGGTCCAGGTTTTATTGATGATCAGGAAGATTATGAAATTTTGGGCGAGACTTTGGCTTTACCACCAAAATTTAGAAATCACAAAGAACAAATAGAAAAATTGGTGAGACCGATTAATACTGTAAGAAGTAAAATTGATTTCAAGAAGGAGTATTTCAATGAATGAACTAAAAACAATTACCGTCTTATTTAGAGCTTACAATTCTTTAGAAAAGGCAGTTCGGGATGATATTGCCAAATACGGTTTGAACACCAGTGAATTTGGTGTTTTGGAAGCCTTGTATCACAAAGAAAAACTAAGTGTAAAAGGTGTCATCGATAAAGTCCTTACGCCAAATAGTTCAATGTCATACGTAATAGAGAATTTGGTTAATAAAGGTTATATAATAAAAAACCAGTCAGAAAAAGACAAGAGAAGTTTTGTGCTTGAATTGACTCAAATGGGCAGAAAAATGATGGATGTGATATTCCCGCTGCACAAACAAAACATCAGAGACATTCTCAATGTTCTTGATAAAGAAGAAGAAATAGCTTTACAAAAAGCTTTAGTAAAAATTGGTAAATCCAGTTTAAGGAAGTAAAGATATGGAATATAAGTATATTGAAAAATCAAAATCAAAACTTTTCATTGTTCTACATGGTACTGGTGGGAATGAAAACAGTTTTATTCCTCTTGCGAATTTTATCGATTCAGAGACATCGATTCTGGGGTTGAGAGGAAATGTAAATGAATCAGGTTTGAATCGATTCTTCAAAAGATTGAGACCAGGCGTTTTTGACATTGAGAATTTAATGGAAGAGACCAAAAAACTAAAAACATTTATTGACTCTTTTATTGTAGAAAAAGGGTATAAGCCCCAAAACACATATCTTTTAGGATATTCTAACGGTGCGAACATTTTGGCTTCATTATTGTATCACTTTGGAAAAGTATATGGGCCTATAGCGCTAATGCATCCTATGATTCCACTAAGAAACTTCAAATTAGCTAATCAAAACAATCAAAAAATAATCATTACATCAGGCTTGAATGATCCAATGGTCAGTGTAAATGAGACGGACGAATTAGTAAAAATATTGGTAGAAAACGGAGCGGATGTCACTCACAAAGTTTATAAGTTTGAACATGATATCTCTGATGCTGAAATCATAGACGTCAAGTCATGGTTCAATAAACAAGAAGCCCAATAATTGGGCTTTTTTATTTGGCGTGTCTTGTATATAAACCATATTTGTTATAAAATTGATTAAAAATATGATTATATTATAAAGTCCAATTTGGAGGATGAACCCATGAAATATAAAAATCTTATTAATCAAATGACACTGGAAGAAAAAGCGAGCTTGATGTCAGGTAAAGACTTTTGGACTACAAAACCAATTGATAGATTAAACATTCCCAGCATATTTCTCGCTGATGGCCCCCATGGTATCAGAAAGCAGGCAATATCACCGGACCATGTAGGTCTAAATGAAAGCATACCAGCTACTTGTTATCCGACCGCTGCGACTATCGCCAATAGTTGGAATATTAAATTGGCGGAAAAAATTGGTGAATATTTGGGAATTGAAGCTAAAAGCCAAGGCGTGAATGTCTTGCTTGGACCTGGGACGAATATTAAACGCAATCCTCTTTGTGGTAGAAATTTTGAATATTTCAGTGAAGACCCATTATTAGCCGGTAAATTTTCCGCTGCTTATATCAGAGGTATACAATCACAAGGAGTTTCTGCGTGTCAAAAACATTTTGCAGCCAATAATCAGGAATATCGAAGGATGGTTATTGACTCGATCATCGATGAAAGAGCTTTAAGGGAAATATATTTGAAAGCTTTTGAAATTGGCATTAAAGAAGGCGGATTAAAATGTTTAATGTCCTCTTATAACAAACTAAATGGAGATTACACCAATGAAAATCAACATTTAATGCAGGAAATCCTAAGAGAAGATTGGAAGTATGAAGGTGTCGTTGTCACCGATTGGGGTGGCAACAATGATAGAATTAAAGGGTTAATGGCTGGAAATTCATTGGAGATGCCATCAACTTCTGGAGAAACGGACCAAGAAATAATCGAGGCTGTTAAATCCGGTTACTTGGATGAATCGATATTAGATAAAAACGTCGATAGGCTTTTGACCTTGATTTTTGAAACTTATAATGAAAATTCAAATTCAATGGAAGAATTTAATATTGAAACTCATCATAAGTTAGCGGAAAAAGCTGCTCTAGAGTCAATCGTCCTGTTGAAAAATAACGACAAAATTCTTCCACTCGACGAAAAGAAGAAAATTGCAATCATTGGAGACTTTGCAGCTAAACCAAGATTTCAAGGAGCCGGTTCTTCGATTGTTAATCCGACGAAATTAGACAATGTAAAAGATTCGATCAAAGATTTTAACTTGAATTTTGTCGGTTATGAACCAGGTTTTAAACGTTATGGCAAGCAGTCCCAAGCCTTGAAAAAAAAGGCGCTCCTTTTGGCTGAGAAGAGCGACGTGATATTATTATTCATTGGCCTTGATGAATTCTCGGAAGTAGAAGGCATGGATAGAACGAGTATGTCATTACCTCAAAATCAGCTTGATTTATTGGAAAACTTGTGTCAAGCCAATAAGCCAATTGTAGTGGTGTTAGCCGCTGGTAGTGCGGTTGAAATGCCTTGGGCTGACAAAGTTGAAGCAATACTTCACACGGCATTAAGCGGACAATCTGGGGCTAAAGCGACCTTAAAAATTTTGTCAGGAATTGTTAACCCTAGTGGAAAACTTTCCGAATCAATCGCAAACAGTTATTCTGACTATCCTAGCAGCCAGTATTTTCCTGGAAAAGAAGAAACCGTTGAATATCGCGAGAGTATTTTTGTTGGATATAGATATTTTGACTATAAACCGTCGCTGATTAAATTTCCATTTGGCTATGGTTTATCATATACAGATTTCAAGTATAATGATTTAGATATCGAAGGAAAAACCATTAAATTTAAAATTACAAATACTGGAGATTTTGATGGAAGCGAAATCTCTCAAATATATATAAGCGCTAATAAGTCAAAAGTTTTTCGACCATTAAAAGAGCTGAAAGGTTTTAGCAAAACCTTTATAAAAGCAGGAGAAACTGTTGCGGTTGAAATAACACTCGATGATTACGCCTTCGATTTTTATCATGTCAAAAATAATAGATGGATGATAGAAGAACTGGATTATAATATTATGATCGGCTCATCATCACAAGATATCAGATTGCAAAAAGTCATTCATATTTCTGGTGAAACAATTGATACAGATTTTAATTCCCAAAATTTGCCTTCTTATTATTCTGGCAATATCACTCGAATCAACGATAGTGAGTTCGAACTGCTTCTGGGAAGAAAAATTCCAGATCCTAAAACAATATTTTACAAGAAAAGTCGATTAATGGTCAATTACAATACAACAGTCGCTTACCTCAGATATGCCAAAGGCTTTTCAGGAAAACTTTTAATCGGTATTATTAATGGTTTGATAAGATATTATAATTTCACTAGACAACGCGAAAAAGCCAACTTCTTAATCATGGGAGTTTTGCATCTGCCATTGAGAGGTTTGGCAAGAATGTCTGCTGGAAAAATATCTCATGGCCAATTGGATGGACTAATCATGATGTTTAATGGCCTATTTTTTGCCGGCTTAAAGAAATATTTTAGTGAGAGAAAACTGAAAAAAGCAAAACAGAATAAATTAATAAATTAATCTATATTGATTTCGCACAAATGCATTTCTTTCCAAAATGTGGTATAATATTAATGTCATAAATAATTTAATTTGAAAGGGGCTTAATTTATGAAACTTGAGAAGAGGACTGAAAATCTAAAGTCAGTTAGAGCAGGACATAAAATACCGGGAGTTTTATTTGGTAAATCAATTGAACCGGAAGCGATTCAAATTGATGAAAAAGAGTTCAATGAAGCATTTAAACAATATGGTTTAACCCAAACGTTTGAAGTTAAGATGGGTAGAAAGAAACACGATGTCTATATTAAGGAAGTTCAAAGACATCATATCAATCACAACCAATACTTGAATGTTAAACTGCTGAAAGTAATGGCTGGAGATATGATTAGATCACATCTGCCGATAAATATCATTGGCAAAGAAAGTATTGAAAAGCCAGGAGTAATTATTCAACATTTAGCTGATTCAATTGAAGTAGAATATGGTATAGGTGAAAACATCCATCAAATTGATGTTGATGTATCCAAGTTGGAAATAGGAGATGTAATCAAGGTTGAAGATCTCATAATTCCTAAAGGTATTACCGTTCTTGATCCAATGGATAAACCAGTTGTCAATCTAGTTGAAACCAAATATCAAGAAATTGAAGAAGTTGAAGAAGAAGTAGTTCAAGAAGTAGAAATAATCACCGAAAAACATAAGGAATAATAATAATAATAATAACAGCTAGTAGGTTTCCACTTACTAGCTGTTATCTTTTTAGTTATAGTCTTCCGGTTTGCCCCAAATAAGTTCTACAAGTTCAGGCATGTCGATGAAAGGATTGCGATTGTTTTGATAAGTATAGACTACTTGATTTCTCAAAATTTCCCTTTCGGAAACCGGATCTTCCTCATGCCATCTCAACAAATCATCCAAGTCACCATATAACGGAAGTTTTGACAGCCTATCGGAATCAGGTTCGTTAATCAGCTCTAAATCAACCATATCGCCTTCTTCACCTTCATATCTTACTGCCATATAAAATAACATTCTTGCGACATCACCTTTTACTTCGTCTCGAGGTTCAAAATCCCATTCATTGCACGTGTAATTCCCATAACCGACATCCACTACATTTATATCGTCACCATCATGACAGTCCTCGAACATGCGATTGTTTTTGGTTGAGTTCATATTTCTTTCTTCAGCGACAAGGTGATGCAAGTCCGTATGAGCTCCCATGGCCAAAACAGAAGTAGTTCCTTCCTTAATTTCAAAATCGCCACGAGATTTTGACCAAACGTGTTCTCGGTTCCATTCCACGAAAGTCAATTCTCCATCAACTTCAGTTTCACAATAATCTGGTGGGGATGTTGTATCTTGACAGCCTTTATACCAAGAAAATCCCGAATAAAACATTATGACATTATCACTGTTCTCAGGATCTTCATCCGCTAACATAATTAAATCCCAAACATCGGTTTCAGGTGATGTATATGGAAATTCTATATGCCCAGAGATAATATCATTAAGCTCCGTTTTTAATGCTTCACCAGTTAAATCGTTAATGGAATCATAATATCCCAAAGGTATATACATTGAACCATCTACATTTTCAACAATCGTGATGGTGTAGTTCTCAGTTTTCTTATTACCGGAAGAATCGGTAGCTTCGAGAATAATGGTCTGTTGACCGGAGACTGAAGTGTCGAAAGTTCCGTTTAAAGCAACATTGCAAATTTCGTCATGATTATCCGTGCATTTTATCTGTTCATAATCGAAATCACGATTAATAAGATGTTTTTTTGGCAATTCAGAAATATTGATGATGGGAGCTTCTTGATCATTGATAAGGAGCTTATTGATATAGTTTGTGCCAATAAAAACGTCAATTGCATAAATAATCATGAATACTAAAGCTATGATAATTAGAATATTTTTAAATTTTCGATTTAACTTCATACTTAAAATTCCTCACTTTGCCCAATATTATAATATCAGTATTTTATCATATATTAAAAAATAAAAAACCCTATATCTAAAATCATAGGGTTTTACGGTAATCACTAGGGGCCATGCCGGTAATTTTCTTGAATGAATTTGAGAAGTGTGAACTATTGGCAAAATTCAGTAAGACAGCAATATCCAAAACGTTATAATCGGTTTCCTTTAGCAGCGTTTTTGCTTCTTCAATCTTGGCGTTGATAATATATTCTGAAATAGTTAAACCCATCTCCTTCTTGAATAATCGAGACAAGTGTTCTTTGGTAATGAATAAGTCGCCAGCGATATCGTCTAAGGAAATTTTATTGGTCAGGTTTTTCCTGATATACAAAATAATCTTTTTGATATTGCTGCTATGATTCATCAAGGTATAATCTCTGACTACTTTTGCATAAGTAGAAAGAATTTTTTCGGCCATGGTT
>JAVEWC010000057.1:0-3380 GCA_034004745.1 Candidatus Izemoplasmatales bacterium
TATTTGGTGCCAGCAACTTATCGATTGCGACGATATTTCTGACCACATGGCCGCGATATAAACGTGATTGATCCTTGACAATCATAAAAATGAAGATTCCCGGTTGAAAATATTGCATGAACAGTTTGAACATACTTTTGCTCATATAATAAAAATCAACTTTTTTTCTTCCCTTGATGGCAATCAATCGTTTCGATTCAAGAACTCCATGCAACATTCCATAGATGTAGTTTTCCATCATGCATCACTCCGTAAATATTTATTTCTCCTGAAAACTTTGTAAAGCCATATAGATATTATCAATCGCTTCCTCGGAAATCTTAAGCATTTTCAGTTCCTCGCGAGGAGCGTTTTTAATATTATCAAGAGTTTTGTACTTTTTCAATAATTTGTTTTTGGTTACTTCTCCGACTTTGGGAATCGTATCCAGAATTGAACCATAGATTGCTTTTGACGCAACATTCCTTTGAAAAGAAATTGCAAAGCGGTGAACCTCTTCTTGCATTTTATAAAGCAAGGAATAAAGATTGCTGCTCTTATCAAGAAGTATTTCGTCTTCGCTATCATTAATGATGGCTTCGGTTTTATGACGTTCGTTTTTCTTTAGACCAATCAAAGGAATCTGTAAGTTCAAATCATTTAAAACTGCTTTCCCGGCTCTCAGTTGAATGAGGCCGCCATCAACAATGATTAAATCCGGTTTATCCAAACCTTCCATCAAAACAGCTTGATATCTCCGGTAAAGCACTTCCTTCATCATCGCATAATCATCTGCAGTTTCAATTGTCTTTATTTTGTATTTTCGATATTCATTCTTATCTGGCAAGCCATTGGTGAAGACAACCATAGCTGATACTTTGTTGCTTCCGGAAGTATGCGAGTTATCAAAAATATCAATTCTTTTGATGCTGTCAATCGCTAAAATCTCTTCCAATTCTTTTAAGGCAATGATGGTCTTGTTTTCCTTGTTCAAGAAAACAGGCAAATTGTTGTTCATATGGGAAGTGGCGTTTTCTAGAGCCATTTCCAACAATCTGACCTTTCTTCCTCTTTGGGGTTCAACGATGATATCACCGAAAATCTCCTTGAAGAGTTCATAGTTATAACCATAAGGTAATATTAATTCTTTAGGCAGTGGATTGGTTTCATAGAATTGAGCTAGATATGTCAACAGAACTTCCTCCACTGCTCCATAGTATGCAAAAATCTTGGATTTGGAAAAAAGAAGTTTGCCGTTTCTCATGAAAAGAATATTGATGGATATATAGTTGTCATAGGTAAGAAAATTAATAATATCACGATCGAGATTATCATTGAAAATAACCTGTTGTTGCTCAGTCGTTTTCTTGATGGCAATAATTAAATCTTTATATTCCTGAGCTTTTTCGAATTCCAGCATTTCTGCATGTTTATTCATTTTAAAAGTATAATCATCAATAAATTCTTTGGTATTGCCCATCAGAAAACTTCTGACTTTCTTAATCAAATCTTTATAGGTCTCCTCAGTTACTAAAAATTCACATGGTCCTAGGCATTGCTTGATGTGATAATATAAACAGACTTTTTTAGGGAATTTTGAGCATTTCCTGAAGGGGAAAATCGTATCCAATAATTTCACGGTCTCATTGGCGTAAAATGCATTCGGATAGGGGCCGAAGATGTTACCCTTTTTTCCTTTTATGTCTCTGGTAGTTCTGATTATGGGATGACGTTCATTGGTTACTTCAATATATGGATAAGTGCTATCCGAAGTCAAACGAATGTTGTATTTCGGTAAAAGTTTTTTTATTTGTCCCAGTTCCAAGAGAAAAGCTTCTTTCTCGTTGGAGGTGATGATAAAGGTCAAATCATCGATATCCTTAACCAATCGTGTTGTTTTTTCATCATGGACACCAACAAAATAAGAACTCACTCTTCTTTTTAAGTTCTTTGCTTTACCTACATATATAATTTTACCCGTTTTATCAAGCATTTGATAAGTTCCCGGTTTTTCCGGTAGGGCTTTTAGTTTTGCATTAATTTTTTCGTTCATATCACTTTTTAATTATATCAAATTGAGGTTAGACATGCAATTAAAACAAAGGCTGTAAGAATAAATCGTTCTTACAGCCTAAAAGTTTATGATTATTTAATTGTTTTAATCAAACTGTCAATCCTTTGACCCTTATTATAAGAATCATCATATTTAAAGATTAAAGCTGGAACTTTTCTCATCTTGACTCTCTGCGCTATCATATTTTTAATAAAACCATTGGCTCTATCCAAAGCTTGTTGGGTTTTGTCCAAAGTTTTTTGGTCACCAAAAACTGTGTAATAGACATACATATAAGATAATTCATTGGTGATTTTAACACCTGTTATGGTGATAAATCCCAAATCATCCTTGACTTCATTGTGTATTATGTCAGCTACTACTCTTTGAACATCGGTTTCTAAATGACTCACTTTTGCCATTATTCCACCTCTTTCATCATATAGACTTCTATTACGTCACCAATCTTGACGTCATTGTAGTTTTCCAAAGTAAGACCACAGTCATAACCTTGTTTAACTTCTTTGACATCGTCTTTAAAGCGTTTTAATGATCCAAGTTTACCTTCAAAAATGATTTTGCCGTCACGAACCAATTTGATGATTGAATTCTTGCGAATGACACCGCTGGTTACCATGCAACCGGCAATTGTACCGATTTTTGAGACATTGAAAGTTTCCCTGACTTCAACTTCGCCGATAACGCTTTGTTCAAAGACTGGATCAAGCAAACCTTTCATTGCCGCTTCAATATCATCCAAGGCTTCATAAATGACGCGATAAGTCCTGATTTCAACTGACTTTTCTTCAGCTAGCTCTCTTACCGTACTTGGCGTACCTACACCAAAACCGATAATGATTGCTTCTGAAGCTTCTGCCAATAAAACATCCGTATCGGTTATTGCGCCAACACCGGTTCTTACGATATCAATTGAAGTTCCTTCAACTGATATTTTGTTGATGGAACCCTTGAAAGCTTCGATAGAACCTTGAACGTCAGCTTTTATGATTAGTTTAAGTTCTTTCAATTTGCCTTCCGCACGATTGAAGAAATCTTCCAATGATACGGCTTGTTTGGTTGAATGTTGTTTATCAAATTGTCTTTGCGCTCTTTCAGTCGCAATGTCCTTAACAGATTTTTCTTCATTGAAGACCTTGAATGGATCCCCAGCACTTGGAACATCCGCTAATCCGATTATTTCCACGGCTTGTCCAGGC
Source organism: Candidatus Izemoplasmatales bacterium (assembly GCA_034004745.1). Lineage (GTDB taxonomy): Bacteria > Bacillota_I > Bacilli_A > Izemoplasmatales > Hujiaoplasmataceae > UBA2289. The sequence continues at coordinate 3,250 of JAVEWC010000057.1, forward strand.
AATGCTTCTTCAATCATTTGTCCCAAATCATTGGCCATAGCCCTGACCTTACCATAGGTCGAGCCAGCAACGAAACTGTCAGAAACTCTTAAGGTTCCATTATCAACAAGGATGGTTGCTACTGGACCTTT
>JAVEWC010000057.1:3480-6082 GCA_034004745.1 Candidatus Izemoplasmatales bacterium
CCATGATCCACGTGACCCATGATGGTCACAACTGGTGGACGGTTAACAAGATCTTCTGGTTTATCGAAATCTTCCATTTCATCAAATCTTGTTACGTCGGTAATGACTTCATCTTTAAATTCAAGATTATATTCCATAGCTAACAATTCAGCGTTTTCACGACTGATTTCTTGATTTTGCGTTGCCATGACTCTTAAAAACATTAGTTTTTTGATAATCTCGGTAACCGGCTTATCCATTTCTTCAGCCAGTTCCAAAACCGTCATGCCTTGTTTATAAATCACTGTAGTTTTGGTTGGTCGCAATGATTTCTTTTTCTTGTTGATAAGATTATTTTCTTTTTCAATATAATCTTCTCTATTTTTGTTGAATTTTTTCTTGGCAATATATTTTGACATATGACCACCTCTTCCTTACATATTTTTTAATTCCTTCATTTTATCAGCGAATTTTTTATCGATGACAGTCACTACTTTGCGGTTATTCTTACCGATAGCCTTACTTAATTCTTCGGTAGAAAAACTATCGATGACTTCGACTTCGTAAAATAATGATTTATCTTTTATTCGCTTAGTTGTATTAACTCCAGCATCGCTGGCTAAAAACACTAATTTCGCTTGTTTTGCTTTGATTTGTTCCAAAGAGAATGCTTCTCCAGAAACAATCTTCTTGGCTTTTTGACAAAGGCCCAAGAAATTTAAGATTTGTTCTTTATTCATCAGCTATACCCTGTAAAAGATCGTCATAAACATTCTCAGGTATTTCTATCTCCAGATGTTTTTTCAAGACATTGGTCTTTTTTGCCTTGTTAATGACTTCTTTGTTCTTGGAGAGATAAACACCTCTACCATTTGCCTTTCCCGTCTTATCATAAATGACCTGACCTTCAGGCGTTCTGACAACACGCATCAATTGTCTTTTTTCGAATCTTTCGCCAGTGACCACGCACTTACGTAAAGGGATTTTCTTGGTTTTCATGTTTATCACCACCTTCAATTAAAATTTTATACCTTGTTCCAAAGCATCTGCTTCAGGTTTGATGTCAATCTTCCAGCCGCATGATTGAACTGCAAGACGAGCATTTTGACCCTTTTTACCAATAGCAAGCGATAATTGATCGTCCGGAACAATTGCTAAAGCTGATCTATCCTTGACATCAAGGATAACTGCGATGGTTTTTGCTGGTTGAATCGAATTGGAAATCAATTCTTTTGGATCGTCACTGTATTTGTAAATATCCATTTTCTCACCGTTCAAGGCATCGATAACGCTTTTGATTCTCACGCCATTTCTACCTAAACAAGCTCCCACAGGATCAACATCCGGGTTATTGGTCGCTACGCAAACCTTACATCTGTCACCAGGATCTCTTGCCAAACCGATAATCTCAATAACGCCGTCTTTCAATTCAGGAATTGCGTTTTCCATCAAGCGCTTAACTAAGTTTCTATCAGTTCTTGAAACATAAACCTTAGGTCCCTTGGTAGTTTCTTCAACTTTAGTGATATAGACGCTCAAACGATTTCCCAAAAACAAGTCGCTTACCAATAAATCACGGGCCGGTATAGAAGTTTCTGTTTCCTTACCTAAATACAAAGTGACAAATTCATCACTGATTTGCACGATTTCCGCACTGATCATTTCGCCAACTTTATTGGTGAAATACTCAAGGTTTCTTTCTCTTTCTAATTGTTTCAAACCTTGTGTCAACATTTGTTTAGCAGTTGAAGCTGCTAAACGACCAAAGTTCTTTGGTGTGATTTTCTCTTCGATGATATCGCCAACCCTGACATTTTTCTTTAATTCTCTGGCTTCTTCCAAAGAAATTTGCGTGCCCGGCTCAGCTTCCGGATCAACCTGTGCCACTACTAAAGATCTTGCGACCAAAGTAATCTCCGCTCTTTCTTCATTAAAGACCACTTCAGCGTTGACTTTACCGTTGTACGCTTTCTTATAAGCGTTAATCAAACCTCTACCGAAAACTTCCAATATTTTTTCTTTTGGTATGTCTCTTTCCTCTGATAATACTTCTAAAGCTTTAAAAAATTCTTTACTTGTCATTTTATTCTCCTAAAACTTGATGGCTAATCTTATCAGATTAACATCAATATAATTTATCGCTACTCTTTTGTTTTTTCCTGCAATCAAAGTCAGTACTTCACCATTGAAATCAACTAACTTGCCTTCTAATTTTTGTTCATATGTTTCCAGATAAACATAACGATTGATAGCTTTTTTGACCGCTTCAATGCTTCTCAGTTCTTTTTCTGCGCCCGGTGAGGAAACCTCCAACAGATATTCGCCTTCAATCGGATCCAACTTGTCGATGAAAGGATTGATGAGATGGGTTGCTTCTACTACATCTTCCATGTTGATTCCCTCTAGATTGTCAATATAGATTCTTAGGATCGAATCCTTCTTGTCCTTGATGAATTCAACACCATATAGTTCAAATCTTGTAGTCTTCAAGAAAGCATTCAATTCATCTTTCAATTTGTCTAAATTCATAATCTCATTCCTTTCATTAAAAAGAGAGGGCACGACCCTCTCCGTTAATTCTTATGCAAAAACATTATAACATAATGTCAAAATCATTTCAAGG
>JAVEWC010000058.1:0-6042 GCA_034004745.1 Candidatus Izemoplasmatales bacterium
ACCAAATGATTCTTCGGTACTAAGGTATCGATATCTATCATTTGAATATTTTTTCTTGATTGTTCATCTTTTTTACTTATCATCTCTATCACCAACTATATTATACCATATTTATAGCTAAAAGTCTTGATTGTTCCCTATATTTAGCGCTTTTATTTAGTTTTTTATTCAATAAACTATACACTATTTCAAACCTTATTACCACAAAATAAAAAGTACCCTATTTCTAAGGTACTTTGTCAACACTCTGGAAGCGACTACATAGCTATGCTAAAGTCGCTTTTTTATTTAACAGTAATTCTTGGGTTTGGTCGATTAGAATTGCACCTAGTGGTGCTGTGATAAAAATTGAAAGAACCGAAACCCCTAATATTAACTCACCTGCAGGCATGCCAAGTTGTAAAGGTATAGCGCCTATGGCTGCTTGTACAGTTGCTTTGGGTAAATAGGAAAAGAAGATGAATAATCTTTCTTTAAAGTTGAAGTTTAGTTTTGTTGTCGAAATCAATACGGCAATAAATCTTACAATTATGGCCAAAACTAATAGTAAGACGAAACTGAAACCGACATTACCGATTACGGTTATATTCACTAAAGCTCCGATGAGTACAAAGAGAATCATTTCAGAAAATACCCATATCTTCGAAAATTTACTAGTGAGTCTTGCGGCTAGTATTGGATAAGTTTTTAGTATAGTCAAGCTCATCGTAATGATTGCCAGTAAAGATGAAATAGGTAGGATATTCTTAAGTGAACTTTCCAAAAAATCTAAAACAAAAGCAATTCCAAAAATAATCAACACTTTAATTGTGTCCCGCATATGAAACTTTTTAAATAGGTACTGCATAGCTAAACCGAATGAAATACCGACTATGACTCCAAGTATAATTGATACGGGCATAAGTAAAATGCTTTGAAAATCAAAAACACTGGTTTCATAAAATTGAATGAAGATTGTGAATAGAACAATTGCATAGATGTCATCCAGTGAGCTGGCAGCTAAAACCATTTGAGGAATCGACTTTTCAGTTCCTCTTTTCTTCTCGATTAAAGAAATCATTCTTGGAACTACAATAGCTGGTGATACAGCGGCTACAACACTACCCATTATTAATCCTTCAATTATTGTTATGCCGAAGAATAATTGCGAAATTAATCCAATAGCAATAATTTCTAATGTTGCCGGAAGGAAACTTAAGAGTAAAGCTCCTCTACCAACTGATTTCAGATCGTTAATATCTAATGTCAACCCTGCCCTAACCAGAATGACGATCAATGCTATTTTTCTTAAATCAGAAGATATGTTTAATAGATCAGGACTTATGAGGTCCAAAACATATGGACCAAGAATGATTCCGGTAATAATGTAGCCAATTAAACTCGGTATCCTGAATCTAGAAATTATTGAATTTAGTGCCAGACCAAGCAATATAATAAGTCCCAAACTTAAAAGCACTTTTATCAGTCCTTTATATTAATTTAGATATAAACCAAATAATCTTTCAATTTTATTGAAGTCAATAAATCTTGATTCTCTAAGAATCTCTTTTTCATTACTGAAAACCAGAATTGTCGGAACTGTAAAAACAAGTTGTTGACCCTGAAACATTTCTACATCTTCGATATACAATTCATAACTTGGAATTTGCGGATAATCATTCATGAAATTCTTCAATTTTTCTGAGATTGGTTTACAGACAACACAGGTCTTAGTTTTGGCAATAACAATAGATATATCAGATTTAATTATCTCTTGGAATTCTTCGTAGGTTTCAATTTTCTTCATATGTTTACCTCACAATGATACCATTATACTACAAATAATATAAAAAATTAATGTCATGATTTTTATTTTGTAAAAACTGTTATAATTATAATTAAAGTATATTTGTGGAGGGTAATATGAATGAAATTGAAGTTTTAGAACAAAAGATATATCAGCGTAACAAATGGACTTACAGTGTTAGTGGTATCGGTAGAGACATGATGTACACTTTGGTTGCTTCATTCCTAATGACCTATATCCAGTTCTCGGGTCTAGGATTAACCGAAGCCGAATTTTCAGCTATCGGCATCATCCTTGTTTTAGGTAGAATTTGGGATGGCATAAATGATCCAATAATGGGGTCGATAGTTGAAAATACCAAATCTAAGTATGGAAAATTCAAACCTTGGATTTTGGTTGGTGCGGTTCTGACAAGCATATCAGTCTTATTAATGTTCAATTACCGACCAAGTGGCACAGCATTTGTCATATTTTTTGCAATCATCTATTTTGTTTGGGAAATTGCCTGGACCTTGAATGATATCCCTTATTGGTCCTTAATACCTAATCTTTCACGAACCAAGAAGAAAAGAGATCAAATAGCCTCTTTAGTAGTTGTTTTCGCGGCTGTTGGTGCATTTTTAGCTAATGCTATTGTTCAATTCTTCACTGTCGGCAATGCGATAAGAGGATATAGAATCATTTCTATAACCTTTGTTGCTTTCTTCTTGTTATGTACATTGTTGACAGTTTTTGGCGTTAAAGAACCTAAGGACACAGTGCAAAACAACGACGAGAAAATTAGTCTTAAACAAATGTTTTTATCGATAAAAAACAATGACCAACTTCTGTGGATTACGCTAGCATTATTACTTTATACGATAGGAAGCGGAATATTAGTAGCTTTAGGATACAACTTTTTCTATATGGAACTAGGCTATAGCGGGCTGACTGTTTTGATTTTCATTGCTACTTTCGGTGTCGTAACAATCCTTATCCAAAGTTTTTATACGGCTTTGGCAAAGAAGTTTACCCGGGCATCAATGATGAAACTTTCGCTTGTTTCCATAGTATTCGGTTATATCATGTTCTTTTTGATGGGATACATCAAATTCATTCCGGTAAATATTGTCACTGTCTGTATTTTTGGAACTTTCGCTTTTGCTGGACAGGCGATAATGTATATGACCTTAATCATTAATATGACAAATACAATTGAATATAATGAATATAAAACCGGGAAGAGAAACGAAGCTATCTTATTTTCATTGCGTCCATTTGTCGTCAAATTGGCCAGCGCCATCCAACAAGGGATAATGACTTTGGTATTGATTATTTCGGGAATTTATATAATGAGTCAAAATGTTTCGGAACTAGAAGCACAAAAAAATTATTATGATAACATGACCATTGCTGAAAAAATAAATTATGAAGCAAACATCGATTCAAGGACAAGTATTCTCGATAACTTGGATATTTCCGAAGAAAGAAAAGAAGCTATTTACGACGCATTGCAAATTGTAGATTACGAGATTAATGAAAAGACCGGAAATAAAGAGATGGTCATAAATGAAGCTGCCGATTCGGCGTTCAAAGCAAAGGCAACACCTTCGATGAAATTATCGCTCAGATTATCGATAACAATCTTGCCGATTATATTGGTTGGATTATCTTATGTAATAATAAAGTACAAATTTATCATTACCGAAGAATTTTATGATAAAATGATAAGCGAGATTGGTGATACACATAAAAACTCTGAACCAGCCTTATGATATTGACATATGCCAATATCAATAGTATAATATTTAAGGAGAGGTAAAAATGTCAAGACCACAAAAGCCAAGGTATGTATGTCATGTGCCAGAGTACACATTATATGGACCTAAAGGAATCAAAACAAAAAAATTGGAGACGATTGGTTTGCTCGTTGATGAATTAGAGACAATCAGACTTATCGATTTATTGGAGTATACTCAAGAAGAAGCGGCTGCACAAATGAATGTTGCTAGAACCACTGTCCAGAGAATTTATAATGGTGCCAGAAAAAAAATAGCTTCATCTATAATTGAAGGTAAAGTCCTTGTTATTGATGGAGGAGAGTATACATTATGTGATGATGGTTCAGATAGATGCACTATGCCTTCGCGGTTAAGAAAAAGACATAATCAGAACAATTGAAAAGGAGATTTTATGCGTTTAGCCATAGCTGTGACAAATAACATGGTTGCCGAACATTTCGGTCACGCCCAAAAGTTTGTCATATTTCACATCGAACACACTAAAGTCGTTGGAAAAGAAGAACTGGCAAATCCACCTCATCAAAAAAACTTCCTGCCGGGATTTTTAAAAGAATCAAAAGTAGATGTTTTGATTGCCGGAGGTATAGGCGGCATGGCGGTTGAAGGTTTAGAAGCAAACCAGATAAAGGTCTATTGTGGAGTCAGCGGTAATGTGGACGAAATCATCAATTCTTATCTAGGTGGAAAACTCATTTCATCAAATGAAGTGTGTGTTGAAAACCACAGTCATAATCATTGAGCACTTAGTTAGATATAAAAAATTAGAAATGTTATAATTTTATTAATATAATTAAGGAGGAAATAAAATGGAAGAAATTAAACAAGAAGTTTATTCAATGCCACTAATCGGTGACAAAGCGCCAAGTTTTACGGCAGTTACTACGCAAGGAACAATCAATTTCCCTAAAGATTATGAGGGAAAATGGGTAATTCTCTTTTCTCATCCAGCGGATTTTACTCCAGTATGCACAACTGAGTTCATGACTTTTGCTAGCATGATGGATGAGTTCACAGCTTTGAATACCCAACTCATCGGTTTATCGGTTGATTCACTTTATGCACATATCGCCTGGTTAAGAAAAATCAATGAATTAGAGTGGAAAGGCATGAAAAATATTGAAGTGACCTTCCCACTAATTGAAGACATCAAGATGGATGTTGCCAGAAAATTCGGTATGATTCAACCTAGCCAAAGCACAACACAAGCGGTTAGAGCGGTTTTCATAGTCGATCCAAAAGGATTCATCAGAACTATACTTTATTATCCATTATCAATGGGAAGAAACTTTGATGAAATCAAACGTATTATTTTAGCTTTGCAAAAAGCTGATCGCGACCACGTCGCTACACCAGCAGATTGGCGTCCGGGAGACGATGTAATCATCCCAACTGCCGGATCCTGTGGTACTGCAAAAGAAAGAATGGAATCAAAAGACGAGGACAAATATTGCCTCGATTGGTTCATGTGCTTCAAAAGAGAGAAGAAATAAAAAAATAAAAATAAAAGCGGACTTTTATCGAATTAAAAGTCCGCTTTTTTATTGAGATATTTCCTAACAAGATTCTCGATATATATCGGTTGGGAAATGTAATAGCCTTGTATCTCATCACAACCACTGATTAATGAAAAATCAACTTGTTCTTTAGTTTCGGTTCCTTCGACCAAGACGCCCAGGTTCATATTCTTTACCAAAGATACAATGGTTTTGAACATGGCTCCGTCATCTTTCTCTGGATAGTCCTTAATGAATGAACGGTCGATTTTAACTTTATCGATGTGAATGTTTTTCAAAACTTCCAAAGAAGAAAATCCAGTACCAAAATCATCAATAGCGACCGATATTTCTTTACTATGCAAGTAGTCGATGATGGCATTGGTTTTATCCTGATTTTCCAAATAACCACTTTCAGTAATCTCAAAACAGAAATTCTTAGTTGGAATAATACTTTTTTCTATGATGTCGACGAGATTATGGATGATATAGTCATTAAAGAAGTCGAAATACGTCAGGTTTATCGAAATTCTAAAATCCTCATTGATATATTGCACATAAGGTGTGAAATCTTTGATTACTTTATTGACGACCATGATGCTCAGTCGATTGATATAAAAACTGTTTTCTATGATGCTGATGAATTCTCCGGGCGATATATTGCCCAAAAGCGAATTATTCCATCTCAACAACGCTTCAACGCCAGTGAAAGAGTTTCGTTTTATATCTTTTTGGATTTGATATAATAAGTAAAATTCATCGAAATTAAATCCGTGATCCAGTTGTGCATAAATATCTTTTTCTCTTTTTATTATCTTATTAATTTCATCTGAATAAACTAAATGCTTAATATTCTTTCTGGTCTTTGACATCTGTAAGGCAATAAATGCATTCTCGATAATATCAGCTTTAGTTATCGTTTTGTTATCTGCCAAGGCGATGCCAAAATTGTATTCCAAGTCCGAGTTGATGTTTGGTTGAT
>JAVEWC010000059.1:0-6021 GCA_034004745.1 Candidatus Izemoplasmatales bacterium
TCGCAGCGATAAAACCGTAAAGGATGATACTCATCCCGCCCATAACCGGAGCCGGAATCGAAGCTACCAAAGTCGTAAATAAGTTGACGAAAGAAAGGATGATCGCAATAACCGCCGCACCACCGGTCACATAAACCGAAGCCACTCTTGTCATGCCCACAACTGAGGTGTTTTCACCATATGTGGTATTGGCAGGTCCGCCGATCATAGCTGCGAAAGCTGTTGCCAAACCGTCACCCATCAAGGTCTTGTCTAACCCTGGGTCAGTAAAGAAATCTTGGTCACAAATCTTTGATAATACCGCATGGTCACCGATATGTTCAGCTGCAGTAACGAAAGCAAGTGGCGCAATCGTGATTAAAGCCGCAAAATTCATTTTCAAGAAAGTTATTTCTGTCCCCAGTACATTAGCAGATCCATCTTTCCAACCAAGGAACATGAACTCAGGTATCTTGAACCAAGACCCTGGATTTTCAAGAACAGCTTGTACGCCACCGAAGTCAACTACGCCAAGAATTACAGCGGCGATATATCCACCAACTATGCCGGTTAAAAAGGGAATTATCTTTAAAAAGCCTTTAGCTTTAATCGCTACGACAATGACTATCAAGAAAGATATTAAAGCCACTACCATCTCTTGCCAAGTCCCGCCCTGTAAACCGCTGCTGCCGACAGCGACAGTACTAAGGGATAAACCGATAATCATAATCATCGGTCCGATGATTACCGGCGGTAAAGTCTTGTGCAACCAACCGGTACCGACAAATTTGATGATGACGGCGATGATGACATAAATCAACCCAACAGCCAATAACCCGGTCATTGCGGAAGCATAGTTACCAGTACCGGTTGCCTCAAACCCGCTCACAGACGCAATGACACCGATATAAGCAAAGGAACTACCCAGATATACCGGAACTTTAGCCTTTGTACAAAGGATGTAAATCAAGGTACCAACACCGGATGAAAACAGCGCTACCGCTATCGGCAGTCCCGTTACCATCGGTACCAATACTGTCGCTCCGAACATTGCGAAAACATGCTGGAAACTCAGTGCCATCCACTTTCCTGTACTAGGTTTTTCCCTGACTCCAATTAACATTTTTTTACTCATAATAATTAACTCTCCCTTTCTTTTTTTTAAAAAAAAGATGGAATGAATTTTCCATCTTTTAATGAATTAAACTAACAAAACGAATTTGATAATGAAATTGATAACGAATAGCGCCGCTAATACATACATAACCGGCGATACTTCTTTTCTTCTTTCTGTGACACCCATCATTAAGGCGTATATGATAAAACCAAAGGCAATCCCTTCTGCGATACTACCAGACATTAACATTATTATAATTGTGATGAATGTAGTTCCAACGACAATATTATCTTTCCAATCGATATCCTTGAGAGAACTGACCATCAAAGCACCAACAATTACCAAAGCCATTGATGTAACTGGAGAATAGAAAACTCCATCAATATTAACTGCGTTAACAAAAGAGAACAAAGGATAAAACAACAGACTTACGATAAATAATAAGCCAACTACTGTAGCTGCCAATCCGGTTCTTGCGCCTTGCTCAATACCTGTGGTCGATTCAATATAAGATGTCACAGTTGAAGTTCCGACAACAGCGCCAACTACTGTACCAATTGCATCAGCCATAAGAGCCTTTTCACCATCAATCAATTCACCTTTTTCATCCAATAATCCGGCATCATGACCGACAGCTACCAACGTACCAGCGGTGTCGAAGAAGTCAACGAATAAGAAAGTGAAGATTACCGCATAAGCCATCGGATTGGAAAGCAATGAACCCATAGCTCCAAAAGCCTTACCGAAGGTTTGACCGACATTCGCTACTGAACCTAAATTGCTGCCACCGATGCTAGGCATATAAGCTGCTAAACCAGGGAAAATTAATCCTAACAGAACTCCCAGCAAACCAGTAGCTACGATAGAAATAATGATAGTGAAACGACTGATTTTTTTATTGATAGCGTAAAGTACAAAAGCTAACAAAATACCAAATACTGCCAATAAAACAGTCGGATGAGCCAAGTTGCCCAATGTCACCAAGTTATCGGAATGACCAATAACAATCCCCGAGGTCTTCAATCCGACGAAAGCGATGAAGAAACCGATACCTGCGCCAACAGCCAATTTTAAATTCTTGGGAATTGCGTTGATAATCATTCTTCTTAATCCAGTGATTGAAATGATGAAGAACAATACCCCAGATATAAGAACCGCCGCTAAAGCTTCTTCCCATGAAAATCCTAATTGATTCACAACGACTGCAGTAAAGAAGGCATTAACCCCCATACCGCTCGCTAGACCAACTGGGTAATTGGCATATAGCCCCATTACCAACGACGCAATCGCCGCCGCAATTGCCGTAGCCGCAAACACTGCCGCAAAGTCCATTCCTGCACCAGCCAATATACCACCATTAACTGGCAATATATAAACCATGGCGAGGAAAATTGTGAGACCACCAAGCAACTCTTTGGAGATTGTTGATCCACGTTCACTAATTTTGAAATACTTGTTCAATCCTGCTGCAATTTTTTTCACTTGAAACCTCCCTATAAAGTTTTTTTATTAACATTTGGCCATAAGAAAAGCCTTAGATTTTTGTCTCTAAGGCTAGGCAAACATACTAAATAAAACTTTTTTTAGAAGTGTTTTATTTTAGTTGAATGAATAGCCGTAGTCTTATCTTTTACGGTGATAAGGTAGAAACGTTCGAACCATATTATCGAATATATACGACCAAATATTAACTTGATTAGATTATAAACTAAAACTTCGAACAAAATCAAGCACTAGTTTAAAATATTTAATGAAAACGCTTTTACTTCAAAACTACCATTCTTTCACTCAGTGATTTCTTTGGTTTAACGTCCGGTCTTGTGACGATATTGCCGAACGGCATCTGTGCCTGAAGTGTCCATGATTTATCGATATTGAACTCACTTTTAACTTGTTCTTCAATCAATTCGTTATAGTGCTGCAAGGATGCGCCTATACCCATTTCTGACAACCCAACCCAAACATTGCCTTGAAGCATACCGTTTTGCTCAATTGCCCACTTCAAAAAGTTAGCTTTATAAAGCGGAAACTTCTCAATCAGAGCTTCAGTGGTTTTTGCATCGTCAAAGAAAAGAATCGTTCCATATCCAGCCTTGAAGGCATTGATTTTATCTTCTGACTTCTTGAACTCATTTTCCGGTACTAGTTTTTTGATTGCTGCTTTTACCATTTCCCAGACTTGCTCATGTTTTTCATTTAACAAAACAACAACTCTTTGGCTTTCCGAATTGAAAGCTGAGGGCGTATATTTTACGGTTTCTTCAATCAAATTTAAAATTGTTTCTTCACTTACTAAAATATCTTTATTGATATTATAAAATGATCTTCTTGTTTTTAAAGCTTCTACATTACTCATGTTTCTTTCTCCTTTTAGTCGATGACGACGCCTTGATTTATTAGTTTGACTCCGTGAGCCAATGAATCGGAAATTGGACAATTCTTTTCGATAAACTTAGCGAAATCTTCCAACTCCTGTTTCGAATTATTGGATTTAAAATGCATCTTGAATCTTATTTCTTGAAAACCTGTTCTTACTTCAGCTTTTTGCATGATACCGCGCATATCCATATCGCCTTCCACTTCCAAGTGAAAATCGCTATACTCGATCTTGAATTGTTTAGCAAACATACTGGCAACGATAGCCTGACATGCACCTAACACTGATAATAAAGCTGACATTGGATTAATCCCTTGATTTGTACCCCCCATTTTTTCCGGTTCGTCAAACAAAATCTTGAATCCTCCTGCTTCGGTCATGACTTGCATGCCTTCAGGTAATTTATTGATTGTTGATTTAAAAGTTGTTAACATTTTCTTACCTCCCATTAACAATTGTATTATAACATTATTTCGAATTCGAAACAAATTATATGCTCAAAAAAAAGATGTCTCGGCATAAGACATCTCTTTTTATCAGTGTTTTTTACAACGTTTTTCGATTTTGTGAGCGCGCTCAATCTCGCGTTTTTTGATGTAATCATTAACTTTAATCGCCTTATTGTAAGCATCAAGTCTTTCTTCTTCCAACAATCCTGTTTCAATTGCTTTTTGCACCATGCAGCCTGTTTCAGACTCATGCCGACAATCCCTGAATTTACAACCTTCTCCCAGCGATAAAATATCTTCGAAATTATACTCATCAATGCCGTAAGCATTGACAATTCTAATCCCCGGCGTATCAATTACTGCAGTTTGTTCATCAAGTTTGATCAATTCTCTACTGACTGTAGTATGCCTGCCTTGAGCATCGCTCAACCTGATTTCATTGGTTTTAAGGTAATCTGTAGCGAGCAGACTGTTGATTAAGGTCGATTTTCCTACGCCACTGCTGCCGATAAAGACACTGGTTAAACCCTTCATGACCATTCGCAAATTCTCGATATCAGTCTTATCAAAGGCACTGACAACCAAAACATCATTTAAAGTTATTGTTCTTACCTTTGATATGAAGTTATCAATCTCATCGCAGAGATCTTTTTTTGTAAGCAAAATAATTGTCTTGAACCCCTTACCTTCAGTAAGTGTCAAGAAATTCTCCAACTTCTTCAAGTTGAAATCCTTATTGAGCGATAAACAGATGAAAACTAAATCGATATTAGCCGCTAGAATCTGTTTTTCCTGAATTGTACCGACATCTACTCGGTCCAAAACATTTTTTCTTTGAACAAGTTGTTCGATGATTGCCAGATTCCCGTCAATCATTCTTAGTCTGACATAATCGCCAACTGCTGGATATTCCGCTTTCAAAAGATTCAAGTAACGGTATCTGCCCGAAACTTCAGCTTGAATTTGCAAAGATCCCGTTTCAACGATATAGCGGTCTTTAAAAACCGATATCACACGTCCCACATCTAAATTTTCTTGTTTGTTGATGATAATTCTCCCCTTTCTTTTTTAAAAATTACATCAACAAACCAAACAAAAAGGACCGCAAAACGGTCCTTATGATAATTATAAACAAAGACTTTATTTGCTTGTTGATGTATATGCAATTTTAACTATTCTTTTTACCAACATAGTACATCACTCCTTTAATGGAATAAATTTGCTTTATCCTCATTTATTCTAAACTTAATTGTATCTTTTGTCAATCCTTGTTTTCTTTAAAAAGCCTCAGAGATAGTCTTGCCTTGCATATGCAATACCAAGTAATCCGGTCCGCCAGCCTTGGAATCAGTTCCGCTCATGTTGAAACCGCCAAAAGGTTGATAACCGACAATCGCCCCAGTACATTTACGGTTGAAATAAAGGTTACCGACGTGGAAATCTTCTCTTGCCATTTCTAAATGCATCCGGTTATTCGAAATAACTGCACCGGTCAATCCGTACTCGGTATTATTGACAACATCAAGACCTTCTTTAAAACTCTTGACTTTAGTTACTCCCAAAACTGGTCCAAAGATTTCTTCCTGCATGATTCTTGAAGTTGGATCAAGATCGATGAATACGGTCGGGTTGATGAAATAACCAACTTCATCGCTTGAAGAGCCGCCTGTTAGTAATTTTCCTTCAGTCTTGCCGATTTCAATGTATTCATTTATCTTCTTGAAAGCCAAAGCATCATTGACAGGTCCCATGTTGTTTTGATAGTATTCTGGGTTACCAACTTTAATTTTTTCAGTTTTTTCTTTGATTAATCTCACAACTTCATCATAGACTTTTTCATGAATTATTGCTCTTGAACAAGCCGAACACTTCTGACCGGAAAAACCAAAAGCACTCTTGACGATAGCATCAGCTGCCATATCCGTGTCGATGCCTTCATCAACTAAAATTGCATCTTTACCGCCCATTTCCGCAATTACCCGTTTCAACCAAATCTGTCCGGGAACAACTTTAGCTGCGGTTTCATAGATTTCCTGACCAACGGCTTTTGAACCGGTGAAAGATATGAATCTTGTCTTCGGATGTTTGACGATGAAATC
>JAVEWC010000060.1:0-2766 GCA_034004745.1 Candidatus Izemoplasmatales bacterium
AACATATTTAATGTCTCTAGCGAATTTATTGGCTATGCCTTTAGCTCCAACTATGCCGAATCTAATCATCATTTCTCCCCCTTCATAAATATCTCATAAGATAATTTTACCATGATTTAAGTACATAAATAATCAAATAAAAAGAAAAAGTGTGAATTAATCCTGATTCACACTTTGATCTCTTCAGTAATCGACGTTGTCAAATTCAACGAAAATTTTTCTTCCGGTATTCAATTTTCTGATTCTTGACATATCTTCTTCATTCAACGAGAAATCAAATACATCAAAATTAGAAACTATTCTTTTTTCCGTAACACTTTTCGGAATTACGACAATTCCTCTTTCAATTAACCATCTGATTGCGACTTGAGGTACGGTTTTATTGTATTTTTTTGCGATGTCAATCAAAGTTTCATTTTCCAGCAACTGGCCGATATTTTTACTCATTAAAGGCGCATAAGCTTCTAATTGAATCTTGTTTTGCTTGCAATAATCATGCAAGAAGTGGTTCTGCAATGTCACATGTGTTTCCACTTGATTGACCATCGGCTTGATTTCAACGTTATCCAATAAATGTTGAATGTGGTGAACATTATAATTGGATACGCCGATAGCTTTTACTTTTCCTTGTTTGTAAAGTTCTTCAAAGGCCCTGTAAGTAGCCAAGGAATTATCATAACCCTTAAACCAGTGAATCAAATATAAATCAATATAATCAACACCCAGTTTTCTTCTGGATTCTTCAAAAGCTTTTAAGGTTGATTCATAACCTTGATCGGTATTCCATAGTTTTGTGGTAATAAAAATTTCTTCTCGTTTGATTTTGGAATCCTTGATTGCTTTTCCAATCATTTCTTCGTTTCCATAAATGGCTGCAGTATCGATATGACGGTATCCAGCCTTCAATGCTGAAAGAACCGCTTGATAGGCGTCTTCTGGAGCAGATCTCCATGTGCCCAAACCAACTATAGGCATTTCATAACCGTTGTTTAATTTAACTTTCATCATTTTTCTCATCAACTCCTCAAAAATAATTATAGCAAATTTATGTCTCTTTTTGAAATAAAAAGAATTATTGCCTTATCAAGGTAATATTTCTTTAAAGAAGGAAGGGGACAAATATGAAAAAGAACATTCTATTGGTATTTTTATCTTTAATAGTCTTAACAATATTCACAGTTCAAGTATCTGCTTATTCACCACATTATTTACCGGGAGGAAAAAACTACATTTCCAGTGATAACATCATTAAGGTTGATGAAATGATCTCTACCATCAATCCATTTTTGATTAAACCCTATACGGATTATACCTTTTCTGTATATCGCGATTATTTTGATGGCAGAGATTTTTTGGGTTCAATCTACTTTTATGATAATGAAGATTATCTATCAGAAATAAATTATGATAATTTGAGCATGGTTACAGCCGGAGAATATCTGTATTTAACCTTTAAAACTCCGGCTGAAGCCAATTATTTATCATTTGATTTCCGTGACAACGGTACCTTTGTTTCAGGAGATGAACTTATCAATGTACAACTGGAAGAAGGAACAGTAATGACTGCCTATGAACCTTATATACAAGGAGCGATAATTGATACTTCCTCACCTTATTTTATCGGTTCTGGAACTATCATTTCTTATTTTGATCGACCGATAACGGTAGCGGAAATTCAAAGTTCATTAACAGCGTATGATGATATTGATGGCGATTTGACCAGTCAAATCGTTATCAAGTCTGATAACTACAGCGCCAATATGCAAACATTGGGGTCTTACGCAGTGGTGTTTGAAGTAACTGACAATTCGGGAAACACGACAGAAATCACCATCAATGTTGAAGTCGTTGATGTCTTGGCTCCCGTATTTTCGGAGATAGGTGGTATCCAAGCGGTCTATCCCAATGTATATACACCTGAAGACATTAGATTGATGCTAGCGGCGAGCGATAATTACGACGGTGATGTTTCAGCAAACATCACTTTGGTAACTGACAACTATAGTGTAAATGCAAATGTAGTTGGCAGCTATACCATGGAATTTACAGTCACAGACTCCAGCGGTAATTCAGTCAATAGAACTCAAGAAATTGAAGTAGTTGATAACGAAGGACCGGTAATTAGTGGAACTGAAGATATTTCAGTCGGTTATGATCAGACTTTGACGGTTTCTGCGGTTAAAGCAGGATTAAGTGCGATTGATAACTATGATGAGAGTTCTACACTGGAAATAATATTGGAATCCGATAATTATACCGCCAACAAAAATTCACTCGGAAATTATTCCATGAGGTTCTCTGTAACTGATTCTTCGGGCAATAAGACAACCAAAACTGTCAATATCAATGTTATCGATGCTGTCGGTCCAATGGTCTATCTCAACAGCTCTATCATCCAGGTTTATTCAGATACGGTTTTGTCATTGCCTGATTTTGCCAAATTATTGGTAAAAACCAATGAATTGGATAAAGAGGAAGATTATTTCATTACCATCAGATATGATTCATATACTAACTTTTCCACAAAACCAGGCACCTATCATATGTACCTTGATTTTATGGATGGATACGGTAATACCATTGCCAAAGATTTTCAAATAAACGTTATTGACAAGAATTTCGATTTTCTATACATTCATGAAGACTTTCCGGACATTCCACTGCCAAAACTATCTTCGTTAGCGATTATTTCTATCTGTATCGGCGGAGTTACTGCATTGTCATCGGTAGGAATAATAACTTATAAGTTGCTGAAAAAGAAAAAAT
>JAVEWC010000060.1:2866-5752 GCA_034004745.1 Candidatus Izemoplasmatales bacterium
GCCTTTACAACCTATGAACCTTATATTGATAAACTTTCTCCGGTAGAAATAGTCTTCTATATTGTTTCCGGTTCAGTAATTTTCATCAGTCTTGCTTTTGCGATAGGGACTTATTTCTTCTCAAAAAGCAAAATATCCAAGAAGAAACAACTTACAAACAAGAAAAAGAAGAAACAAGTAACCAAATAAAATAATTAGGAAATCTTTAGCCCAAAGATTTCCTTTTTTTGTATCGATTTATCAATATCGATTAAAAAAA
This sequence comes from Candidatus Izemoplasmatales bacterium, assembly GCA_034004745.1. GTDB lineage: Bacteria > Bacillota_I > Bacilli_A > Izemoplasmatales > Hujiaoplasmataceae > UBA2289. The sequence continues at coordinate 3,126 of JAVEWC010000060.1, forward strand.
TATCAATAAAACAAATTGACATAGCAAATGCTTTAATGTATGATATTATTATCATAAGGGAGTAGCTGATGCCTTATCAAGCGTGATTAAATCAACAAACATGGCTTTGTGCCTGGTTTAATTTTAAACGGCAAGACTTATGCACAAACAAATCATGTGCATAGGTCTTTTTTTTAGACAGAGAGGGTTTTGAATATGGAATATTTTAGTATTGAAAAAGCAGATTTGTTAAAGGAACTGAATGTCAATCCTAAACAGGGATTGACAGATCAAGAAGTATTGTCCAGACAAGAAAAATACGGTCTTAATCAATTAAGAGAAACAAAGAAGAAAACTTTGTTTATGATGTTCATAGATCAATTCAAGGACTTTTTGGTCATTATTTTGATTGTCGCTGCTATTGTATCCTTGGTGGTCGGCATCGTTGAGGGTGAAGGCATCATCGACGGTTTGATTATTATGGCGATTGTTTTATTGAACGCCATTTTAGGCGTCAATCAAGAACAAAAAGCATCTAATGCCCTGCAAGCATTGAAGAAGATGAGTTCGCCTAGCGCAAAGGTAATCCGTAACGGTAAAACTGTTGAAGTTTCTTCTGAACAATTGACAGTCGGCGATATTGTGCTTTTGGAAACTGGTGATTATGTCGCAGCCGATATCAGGCTGCTTGATTCAACAAACTTGAAAACCGACGAATCATCCTTGACCGGAGAATCAACTCCAGTCACAAAGGATGCTGCAGTTTCTTTGAGCTCTGAAACAGTTTTGGCTGAAAGAGAAAACTCTGTTTACATGTCCACTCTTGTAACTTATGGAAAAGGCAAGGGCGTAGTGACGGGTATCGGTATGGAAACGGAAATCGGCAAGATTGCGACCATGCTTGATGCAGTGGAAGAAGGAAAAACTCCTTTACAAAAAACTATCGATGAATTTGCCAAAGTTTTAGGCATAATCATCATAATTGTTTCTGTGTTTGTTTTTGCCTTGGGCTTCGTCAAGAACAACTTCGAATTCGAACTCGAATTATTCCTGACCTCAGTCGCTTTGGCCGTAGCCGCAATCCCGGAAGGACTTACAGCGGTTATCACCGTGGTTTTAGCCTTGGGTATGCAAAGAATGGTTAAAAGAAACGCCATCATCAAAAATCTCTCTACAGTAGAAACCCTCGGACAAGCGACAGTAATTTGTTCTGATAAAACCGGAACATTGACGCAAAACCAAATGACTGTCAGAAGAGTTTTTGATTTAGATAATGAATATGAAGTATCCGGCAGTGGTTATGAAACAAAAGGGAAAATCTTGATTGATGGTAAAGAATCAACTATCACCGACAATCTGGAAAAAATCCTGCAAGTATCATTGTTATGTAATGATTCAAAACTTGAATCCACCAATAAAATCATCGGTGACCCAACAGAAGGCGCATTATTGGTTTTAGCAGCCAAAGGCGGTTTTGAAGTTGAAAATCCTGAAGATAAATATCCACAATTAAATGAATACACCTTTGATTCCACGAGAAAAATGATGACTTCCATCAATAAGATTGACGATAATTACCTGGTTTTGACCAAAGGCGCAACCGATCAATTGATTAAAATCTGTAACCGGGTATCAATCAATGGCGAAGTCAGACAAATAACCGAGGAAGACGTTGAATTGGTTTTGAATCAAAATGAAATTTATTCCAAGCAAGCTTATAGAGTATTGGGTTTTGCATACAAGGAAACCACTACTCCTAAAGCAATGGATTTGGAACAAGATTTAATCTTTGTCGGCATGGTCGCGATGATTGACCCGCCAAGAGAAGAAGCAAAAGACGCTATTGCTATTTGTCATAAAGCGGGTATCAGGGTAATGATGATCACCGGAGACCACCTGACAACCGCAAAAGCTATTGCTAAAGAACTAAACATTCTACAAGAAGACGGTTTAGCTCTTTCTGGCGAAGAAACAAAAAATATGAGCGAAGAAGAATTCGAAGCCGCCATCTTGAAATGCGATGTCTTTGCCAGAAGTACACCGACAGACAAAATCAGAATCGTTGAAGTGTTACAAAGAAACGGTGAAGTAGTCGCCATGACCGGGGACGGGGTAAATGATTCTCCGGCACTAAAACAAGCAGAAATCGGCGTTGCCATGGGCATCACCGGCACAGAGGTCAGCAAAGAAGCTGCCAATATGATTTTAACCGACGATAACTTCACTTCCATCGTTTCGGCGGTTGAAGAAGGCAGAACAATCTATAGCAATATCCGTAAGTTTACCGTATTTTTAGTTTCCTGCAATATCGGTGAAATATTGTTGATACTGATGGCAATGATTTTTTCTTTCCTATTCGTTGATCCAGCGGACGCTACCAGAACCCTTTTGCCATTAGGCGCAATCCACTTGTTGTGGATTAACTTGATGACGGACTCCTTCCCGGCATTTGCCTTGGGAATGGAAAAAGCTGAACCAAACATCATGGATCAAAAACCACGCGATACCAAAGAAAAATTGTTGAATAAAGAAACTTTGGTTAAAGTGATTATTCAAGGTTTTGGCCTGATGTTAGCCGGTTTGACAGCTTTCTATCTTGGCTTGAATGTTATTGCCGGAGCTAGTGTTACCCAAGCGATAACAATGGC
>JAVEWC010000061.1:0-5547 GCA_034004745.1 Candidatus Izemoplasmatales bacterium
TTTGGATTCTTACGGGTATCTTGGTGGCGGAAAATATTTGACCGACATGGGATGCATCATGGCCTCTTCACTAAACGGACAAAAAGCCAGAATTCTTCTGATGCTGGCTCTGACAAAGTCTTCTGACACAGAGTTTTTAAGGGGATTATTCACAGTATAATAAAAAAAACCCGTTAAACCGAAAGTTTAAACGGGTTTTTTATTTATTTTAGCGCTAAAAATAAGCCTTTTTTCCCTTTTAAGAATTTTGACATGTTTTTTGTCATTTTGTTAATTTCACGAAAAATCATTGAAATTTTCCATATTTGATCAAGATGGTCTTTTAAATAATTAAAATTTCATTTTTATTTTAACATCAAAGCCAATGCATCTTTAATCAAATCGTTTGTCGCTTTGGAACTATCAAGTTTCTTGATGACCTTTTCAATCTCTTTAGGTTTGTAACCAAGAGCTACCAGGGCTTCCTCGACTTCAATCATATTTTGTGATTGATAACTTATCGTTTCAATGTCAATCTTGCCTTTTAGATCCAGGATAATTTGCTGAGACGCTTTAGGGCCGATTCCAGGGAATTTTTGTAAATATTTAGCATCGCCCTTTTCGATGGCTTGAGTAATGGACGCCACTGTTCCACTTGCCAATATTGCTGTCGCACTTTTAGGGCCAATGCCATTGACGGTAATCAACTTTATGAATAAATCTCTCTGTTCACTTGACTTAAAACCATATAAAGCAATCACATCCTCCGCAACTTTTTGGTATATGTAAACGGTCGTTTCTGAATCCAATGTGAAATTATAGGGATTAGGTGTCAAAATCTTAAAACCAATACCATTGTTATCCAGCGTTATGTAGTTGGGGGTAATCTCGGCTATCGTTCCTTTTATATAACTATACATCTTCGCTTCTCCTGTCTATGAAAAATTTTCAAATAAAAACCATCACAATACAATCATATTATAAACAAATATATATCAATTAAAAAATATATAAAAAGCAAATTAAAAACATATAAACATCATTTGTGTTTTTGAAAATTTTAGTCGATGAAGTCATACTCATCTCCATCGATGACGATGGTATCTCCTTCTTTAGCTCCTGCTTGTCTGAGTTTATCATCCAAACCGGCTTTTCTCAGCCTAGTCAGGAAGATTGTCAACTGCTCTTCAGTCTGAAAACTAGACTTATTTATCAGGTTTTCAACCAATTTACCGCTAACTTCGTACTTGTCAGCTGCGATTTTATTGATGATGAAATTATTATCTTCATCGATAAAATTGTATTCTACATATTCGTCGATTATTTCTTCTTCCTTATAGAAGAATGGGGTTTCTTCCAATAATTGGGCGACTCGATATACTAATTTATCAAGATTGTCATTAGTCATCGCTGAGATGGGGATAATATCCATTTCTTCCGGAAAATTCTCCTTGAATACTTCCAGTCTTTCTGTTGCACCTTCGGCATCCATTTTGCTGGCTACGATTACTTGAGGTCTAAGCAATAGATTGGGATTATACTCTTCCAGTTCTTTATTAATTATTAAATAATCATTATATGGATCCCTTAATGAATCATCTGACATATCGACCATGTGAATCAGAACTCTTGTTCTTTCAATATGTTTTAAAAATTGGATTCCCAAACCTTGTCCCTGAGATGCGCCTTCGATTAGTCCCGGCATATCGGCCAAGACAAAAGATTTTACATTATTCCTGGATACCACACCGAGATTCGGAATCAAGGTGGTAAATGGGTAATCTGCTATCTTGGGACGTGAATTGGATAAAATGGTAATCAAAGTGGATTTCCCTACAGAAGGGAATCCGATTATTCCTACATCAGCCAACAATTTGAGTTCGATGTGAAGCGATAATTCAACTCCCATTTCCCCATTTTCCTGCACTCTCGGCGCTTTATTCTTTGATGTGGCAAATGATGCGTTTCCTCTGCCGCCATTTCCGCCTTTTGCGATAATTTCACTTTGACCATGGGTAACCAGATCAGCTAGAACTTCATTGTTATCGCTATTGTAAATCGTTGTGCCTAGCGGTACTTTAACGATGACATCAGTTGCGTCTTTTCCGCGCATATTTTTGGTCTTGCCATTCTCACCGGCTTGAGCGAAAATATGTTTTTGAAACTTGAGGTCCATCAGTGTAGACATTCCCTCATCAGCTTCAAAGATTACTGATCCGCCTTTTCCGCCGTCTCCGCCGTTTGGTCCGCCAAGCGGCACATGTTTTTCTCTTCTGAAAGAGATAATGCCGTCTCCGCCCTTACCGGACCTTACGACAATATTTACTTCATCTATAAACATAATATTATTTCCTCATCTCTAAAATTTATTCCACAACTTTTTCGAAAGCCAAACGATTGATGCTGGATAAATAACCTCGGTAGCTGAAGTTCATCGACTTCAACAGCTTTTGCATTTTCAAGTTATCAGGATGGGTATCGATTTTAACCGAACCGAAGCCATCTTGTTTAGCCATAGACAAAGCGAATTCAATCAATTGCTTTCCATAACCCTGGCCCTGTCTTGCAGGATCGACAATGATACGGTGAACAACCAATGATTTATCCTTTTCCCAGACTACCTCATGATAAGCAGCTTCATTTTCCACGAAAATGGAAACTGAACCGATAATCAATCCATCTTTTACAAGAACATATAAACCTTTATTTGCATAATCCTGATAGAAATTCTCATATGCTGGATAATTGCCTGTCCATTGTTCTAGACCGTTATTCCACATATCGGCCCTTACAACCTTCGCCAGTTCGCTTATCGCCTGAATTTCGTCATTAATAGCCAACCTAATCAATTTGACCAATTCCATCCTTTGCATATACTACACTATAAATAAATGGTTTTTCATACCGCTTTTGATAAATGGTTTGAAATTCCTTGATAAAACCTTCCAAATTTGCGTTTAAAACGAGATTTAAGGTTGAACCACCGAAACCTCCGCCTATCATTCTCGAACCTGATGCGCCCGATTTTAATGCTATTTCCACCAGATCATCAATTAAAGGTGATGAAACTTCATAATCATCCTTCAAAGAATAATGAGCCTCGGTAAGAATATCGCCCAATTCATGCAAATGGTTCTTAAGCAATGAGTCTTTAACCTTTTTTACCCGTTCGTTTTCTGTTACTACGTGTCTTACTCTTTTTTTCAGAACATCATCATTGATTTTTCCAAGCGCTTCATCCAGGAAATCTGGAGTTATCTCCGATAAATCTTCAATGTCATAGAAGTTTTGTAAGATTTTTAAGGCCTGGAGCGTTTCAGTCTGTCTTTGGTTATATTTTGAATCAGCCAATTTTCTTGACGTGTCGGAATTTATCAATACAAAAGAATATTCCTTCAGATTTAGTGGTATAAGCTCAAAATCAAGTGTTTTAGTATTCAAGAACAAGGCTTTATCCCGGTTAGAGAAAACAATCACGAACTGATCCATAATCCCGCACTTCACACCTAAATAATTGTTCTCAACGGCTTTAGCCAGTTTGACGATTTCCAATTGGGCAAGATTCAATTTTAACTTATCACTGAAAACCTTCAGCAATAACACCGTTAGAGCCGCACTTGAAGACAAGCCGCCGCCAACAGGCAGTGTTGATGAGATAGCGATATCAAGTCCTTGATGCAAGTCATAATTATGTTTGAAAAGAACCTTGATGACGCCAACTAAATAGTCGCCATAGTTGTTCAACATCGCTTCCGGCAATTCAGCCAAATCAACTTGAATCATTCCCTGAATTGAAAAATTCTCCGAAAATATATTTATCAATTTATCCTGTCTGGTTTTGATGGCTGCGTAGATGCCTTTATCAATGCAAAAAGGCATTACCAAGCCGCCATTATAATCGGTATGTTCACCGATTATATTGACCCTGCCTGGCGCAAAATACGTATCTTGGGCTTCATAGCCGAATTTTTCCAAAAATAGCCGCTTAATATGTTTTATCATCGCTTTTACCTCTATAAAACATTATACTACATCTAAATTATATTTGCATTTGCTTTACAAAGGAAAAAACCGAAAAAAAAAGCTTAGTTTCAACCTAAGCTTCATTCTTATTGTTCTAGACTATAAACACTTGCTTGTTTTCTATCTCTTCCGACTCTTTCGAATTTAACAACGCCATCGATCATTGCGAATAATGTATCATCTTTACCGATTCCTACATTTTCTCCCGCATGAATTTTAGTTCCTCTTTGACGGTAAATGATTGAGCCAGCGGTACAAAACTGACCATCAGATAGTTTAGCTCCAAGTCTTCTACCGGCTGAATCGCGACCATTCTTAGTCGATCCGGTACCTTTCTTGGATGCTTCAAGGCAAAGTATATTTAGATTAAGTATCACTTAAAACACCTCCAAATTATTCTTTCTCTTTATTCGACATTGATATCTGTTATGGTAAGTTTCGTATATGGTTGTCGATGACCATTCTTACGATGATAATGCTTTTTAGGTTCGTATTTGTAAATAACGATTTTCGGACCCTTACCATTCTTAATCACTTTAGCAGTAACGGTTGCGTTCTTGACATAAGGTTTTCCGACTTTTGTCTTGTCTCCACCGATCATCAATACTTTATCAAAAGTATATGTCTCCTCAGCTTCAACTTCCAACTTTTCTACGAAAATTTCTTGTCCAACTTCAACTTTTACTTGCTTCCCGCCTGTTTCGATAATTGCGTACATTGTAGCACCTCCTCATTATATTTTTTAAGACTCGCCAAATGTTGGTACTTCCAGAGGAAGTTTATCAAACCAATTATGTGCGGTATGCGTTATTCATACGGAAGTATTATACACAAACACCCATCTTTTGTCAACAAAAACATTTCTAAACTTCGCTATAGTTTTCGTTTTTGCAAAAGTTTAAAAATACCACTCAAAAAACAAGCTTGAATATGGTAAAATATCTCTTGTGAAGGGGGCGATATGAAATGCAATGGTATCATTATCTAATACTTTTTATAGGCTTGTCGATCATTGCTTATTTTATCATCAGTTTCAGTTTTTATCAAAAGGTTTTTCTGCATTACAAAAATACAAAGAAAGTTTTGGTAGACCATAGTTTACCTTTTTATAAAGCAGCCTATGATTGGTTTTTATCCATTCCCAAAGATGACGTCTATATTCGTTCCTATGACAATCTGAAACTACACGGCTACTACCTTCCTTCCATTGACAAAACCACTGACAATCTCGCAATCGTCATCCATGGTTATCAATCCCAAGCCACTGACATGATTATCATTGCTAAACTTTACTCTGATCTGGGATTTAAAGTCCTCATGATTGATTTAAGAGGTCACGGTCTTTCCGAAGGCAAGTTCACATCCATGGGTTATTACGAAAAATATGATCTCAAGAAGTGGATAAATCATAGTTTAAGAAGTTATGGAGCCACATCAAAAATAGTATTGCACGGAGTATCCATGGGAGCTTCCATGTCGATGCTCGTGACGGAGTTCAAGGAGAAAAGCGCAATTAAATTCTTGGTTTTGGATTCTGGTTACACC
>JAVEWC010000062.1:0-2265 GCA_034004745.1 Candidatus Izemoplasmatales bacterium
TCGGCTTCACCCAAACTATAGCCAGCGAATTTATTGGCAATTTTCATGATTTGTTCCTGATAAACAATGATGCCTTCAGTATCTTTTAATATTGGCAACAAATCTAAATCAAGATATGTTATTCTTTCTTCTTTATTTCTTCTCTTGATATAGGAAGGAATATTTTCCATAGGACCCGGTCTAAAAAGTGAAATGCAAGTTGCAATATCAGAAAACTCCGATATTTGCATCTGTCCTAATAGATTCATCATGCCTTCAGATTCGAGTTGAAAAATCCCGATGGTGTTTACTTTTTTTAAAAGTTCATATGTTGGTCTGTCATCAAGCGGAATTCGATAGATATCTATATCTTTTCCTTCATTTTTTTTTACTAAATCAATAGTTTCTGATATCATCGAGAGATTTCTAATTCCCAAAAAGTCAATTTTTAATAAACCCAGTTTTTCCAGATCGCTTGCTTCATACTGTGTCTGTAACATATCCAGAAGTCCGATTTGCGTTGGTGCATGCTCGTGAATATCATTTTCTGTAATGATGATTCCCGCTGCATGCGTTGAAGTATGCCTACATAAACCGTTTAGTTTTAGCGCTATTGTCAATAGTTGATTAATTTCCGGATTATTCATGTAGTACTGATATTTCTTAGGATTTTGAATTCTATATTCATCAATTGAGTTGTTTGTTTCCGATATTTTAGAAGTTATGTCATCAACGATTGTAGTTGAAATCCCCAAAACTCTAGCTACGTCTCTGACTGCAGATTTACCTTGGAAAGTACCAAAGGTTATGATTGATACAACTTTTTGATAACCGTATTTATCCATTACATATTTGATAATTTCATCTCTTTTGTCATCCGGAAAGTCCATATCAATATCTGGCATAGTGATTCTTTCCGGATTTAAGAAACGTTCAAAATACAAATCGAATTCAATGGGATCGACGTCAACAATTCCTAAAGTATAAGCGACTAAAGAACCGGCAGCCGAACCTCTACCTGGACCCACCAATATTCCTTGTTTTTTTGCATAGAGAACAAAATCCCAAACTATGAGAAAATAATCTTCATAATTCATTTTCTCAATTATACTTAATTCAAAATCCAAACGTTCTTTATATTCGGTGTATTTTTCCTGGTAAATATTTTTTTGTTTTAATCTTCTAATTAAACCTTTGTTTGTAAGTTCTCTCAGTCTATCTTTGGCACTTATCTCATGGCTAGGATATTTTGGCAGATACATCTTAGAAAAATCAATGATAAGATTACATTGTTCTATTAATTCCAAGGAATTTTTTATGGCTGAAGGATATTGTTTGTAAAGTGCATTTAACTCATCGGTGGTTTTTAAATAAAGCTCTTCTTCATCCTTTTCAAAAAACCCAACCGGTTCTAAATCATTTCTTAGTATCTTACCTAAAACTTTAGAAGCCATTTTATCTTCCTTTTCAAGATAAATGGTATTACTAATTATGACGGCTTTACCAAAACTCTTTAGTTTTGGCGCTATTTTTAACTCTGCGGTGTAATCTCTTAAATCTAAACCCAGGTATAGATTATCAAAACTCTCTGACAACTCTCCTAGAATTAATCTTGTTTTTTCTTCCTCATCATTATAAAAAGTATCAGCGATGTCACCTCTATCAGAAACGACTACTGCGACTATATCCTTGCCAAATTTGTTTAGTATGTCATTAGAAACTTGTTTATTTCCCTGTCCAATATACGAACTGAACTTAATTAGATTTTTATATCCATTGTAATTTTTTGCATATAGGATCAAAGGTTGGGAATTGTAAGTATCCCCAGTTGATTCTAACTCTATTCCCAATAAAGGCTTTATACTCTTCTTTAGGCAGGCATCATAAAACTTAATAACCCCATACATATGATTGACATCAGCCAAACCTAATGTCTTGAAACCAAAAAGAGCTGCCTTTTCTACAGCTTGATCTATGGCTATTAAACTACCATTGAATGAGTATGAACTTTGTAAATAAAGATTAAAATCTATCATAATGTTCACCAAGACAATTATATCATATCACTTGGTAAAATAATTACTTTTTCCTTAAAATTAACATCCCTCCACCTACTAAAACAAGTATTAGGAAAATATATTTTACATAAGGAATTATTGTTTGATTTGCCTCATCAGCAACTACATCAGAATTGGAAATCGTAAAATTTATTGTTTGATAAACTTCATCATCCAATAAAAGTTGCAACTGATATTCATTTTCTTCAACTACTCGATACTCACCTGT
>JAVEWC010000062.1:2365-5436 GCA_034004745.1 Candidatus Izemoplasmatales bacterium
AAATCATATTTCAATAAGCTAGTCTGCTTGTACTTTTCCTCATTATCAAGAACGAAAGGGTAATATTCGTCACAGACTAATATGTATTCCTGATCATTTACAGCCGCTAAATATTTAAAGGCATTATGCCCATCAGTATTATGAACCATTTCAAAAATAACATCGTCATCCTCTTTATCTATGATTCTCAAATAACCTTTGATTTGCTCGCTCTTTATCAGATTTCCGTATTCGACTCGCGTTGCCAAAAAATCATAAAATCCGACTTGGGTATAGTCGGCTTCAATAACCTTCATGAAAATAAACAATACAGTTAAAAGTAATTTCATAAAAAAACCTCCTGATAAGTACATATTACCTATCAGGAGGAAAGTTTCTTTAATTATAACAACGCTAAAGTATCTCTAGCAATCATCACTTCTTCATTTGTCGGAATGACATAGACCTTGATTTTTGAATCGTCTGCGGAAATCAATCTTTCAACTCCACGGCAGTTGTTTCTTTCTTCATCTATTTTAACCCCTAATGCAGTTAAGCGATTGCAGATGTCAGATCTTGTTGTTTTAGCGTTTTCACCAATACCTGCCGTAAAGACGATAGCATCAGCGCCACCCATATATACATAATAACTGGCAATATAATCAGCTATTCTTTTAGCTTGTACAGCAATAGCTAAAGCTGCGCGATGGTTACCTTTTTCAGCTGCGTCAACCAAATCTCTAGAATCTGAAGAGATTCCTGAAACTCCTATATATCCGGACTGTTTGTTCAGATAATTTGTGATTTCTTTAGCGGATTTATTTTTTTTGAGCATCATGTACTCGATAATTGCTGGATCGATATTTCCCGATCTAGTACCCATTGGAATACCTTCAAGCGGGGTGAATCCCATCGATGTATCCACTGAAAGACCAGCTTTGACAGCACAAATTGAAGCTCCATTGCCAATATGAGCTACCACTACATTGACATCTTCTGGTTTTTTACCCATAATTTCAGCTGCACGGTGAGACACATATTTATGTGACGTTCCGTGGAAACCATATTTTCTCACTTGATATCTTTCGTACCAATCATATGGAACAGCATATAAATATGCTTCTTCAGGCATTGTGTGATGGAATGCAGTATCGAATACACCTACATGTTTTACGTTAGGTAAAACTTCCTTAAATGCCTTGATGCCAATAAGATTTGGTCCCAAATGAAGTGGGGCTAAATCTATTATGCTTTCAAGATACTCGATTTCAGCTTGTTCAAGAACAATACTTTCTGCTATTTTATCGCCGCCATGAACTACTCTATGACCAACACCAGAAATTTCATCAAACGAAGCGATGATATGATTTTCAATCAGCTTGTTCAACAAAAGATTTACCGCTTCTGCGTGATTATCAATATCACTGGTTTCTTCTTTCTTTTCACCGTTGTATTTAATCGCAAAAACGGAATTCTTCATTCCGATTCTTTCAACTATACCGCTAGTAATCAATTTTTCGCTTGGCATTTCCAATAACTGGAATTTCAATGATGAACTACCCGCATTAACTGCCATTATTTTTTTCATTTTTTTCCCTCACTCTGTAAAATTCTATTCTTTCAAACCAATCATTAAGTAGATTGATTACCTTCAACATTTCTTGTTCGTTATTAAAATCGGGAACTTCAGCCACTAAAAACTTCTCTGGTCTAATAAAATTTCTACCAATCTTTTGCAAGATGAATAAACTCTTATGATTATTCTTGAACAAACTAACCGGTAATACAATCATGCCAAAGAAATGCCACTTATCTTTAACTTCATAAATAAAATCTCTCAACAACTCATCATCGAAGAAGGCGTTATCAATTACACTTATGAAGAATGAGTCCTCATTAAGCAAATCATATGTATGTTTGATGATTTTATAAATATCATTCTGCTCAATGCCGCTGAAATCCGTTACCAGTAAATCGGCTGAATAATTATTGAAAGTTAAAATATCTTGATAAAAAACCTGATCGCCATACTCCAACATGCCAAATAGAGCTTGAGACAATCTATAGTAGGTCATATCCAAATCAACCCCGATAAGATTTATATCACCATCAAGATTATTTGCGAGACCAGTTATCAAATTACCCGATCCAACCAGAGGGTCAAGAATTGTTAAATTTCTTTTTAAATATAACTTATTTACCAAATAGCTTATAAATATTCCTACGCTTTCGGGAGTAATCATTTGATTTGAAATATTAGCGTGTTTAAGCCCCTTTAGACAAGCGTATTGAAATGCCTTTCTTATCTCTTCCTTTTGAAACTCTAAATCCTTGATTTCATCGATTAGCTTTTTAAGTTGGTTATTCAAATTCGAGTCTTCTTCATCAACTGAATTGGCCAAAACATTTTCACACGTTCTAACTAAACCTTCAAGATATGGCATTTTTCTATTTTCATAATAGAGGATTGCCGATTGATCCAAACAATCAAATAGCTTCTCGATATTTTCTTGATTTATCATATATAATCACCATGAAATAATTGTATCATAACAATATCGTTTTTACAACAAATTATCCTGATTATAAGCCTTATAAATCGGTAAAATATTAATATGAATAAAAATTCATATTTATTGAAGTTATTTTCGAAGAAAACTCAATATTGCAAGACGATAGAAAATCTATTTAATATACTATTTAATATCTTTGTGATATTATAATACTAAGAAAGGTGGTCATCATGAAGAGAAAAATAATTGCGATGATTAAGAATTATCAGTTCGCCACAAGAGGGAAAAATCCCACTTGTAGATATCATCCATCCTGTTCAAATTATGCATTGGATGCTTATAAAAACTATAATGTTTTTAAAGCTTCAATTCTTTCGTTTTGGCGAATACTTAGATGCAATCCCCTTTCCAACGGTGGATATGACCCAATTCCCAAACATAAGAAAGCATTTAGAGAAAAACAAATAAAAGAACTATTCAATCCGTTAAAGTAAAAAGGCTCCCGTCAGGGAGTCTTTATTTTGCTCTTGGTGCGGGCGACAGGACTTGAACCTGCACTCATAAGAACTAGATCCTAAG
>JAVEWC010000063.1:0-5419 GCA_034004745.1 Candidatus Izemoplasmatales bacterium
ATAAGCTTCGATCACCATTTCAAAAGGAACGTCAAAAGATGAGAAATCATCGCTGGCTACTTTAGTGATACCGTTCTTCAAAAGAATATTATTCGCTTTGGCAATATATCTCACCAAGTCATTCTTTGTCGGCCTTGGCAAAGCTTGATAAAGATAAGCAAGAGCATTTTCGGTGAACAAACCAGTTTTTAGATTGAAACTGCCGCCACTCACAGGTAGGATGTCCAACTTCTCTTTGATTAAATCAATCATCAACTGATTGGCTACAGCAACATGACCACAGATTCGAAACAACACCATTGGTTTTTCTATATCTTGGAAGTCCAGTGCTTCAGGCATTCTTTTTTCAAATAAATTATCCTGATTGAAACCTCTGCCAATGATAACCTCGTTTTCCGATTTTTTTGCCAAATCAATAATTTCCGCAAGCGATTTTGCGTCATTCAAATTTAAAATTTCTTCGTAATAACCCATTCCCATCAAGTGGAGATGGGAATCAATGAATGCCTTGATTTTCATAAGTTGCTTCACCTCATTTTTATTATATCATCAGAAAAGAAAAAACCTGCAAATTTTGCAGGTTTTTAACGTTTGGATAACTCCAACATCTCTTCAGAATATTGGTTAGTATATAATTTGTAATATGCGCCCTCTTTTTTTATCAGTTCCTTATGACTGCCTGACTCGATGATTTTCCCGTCATCGAGAACTAAAATCAAATCGCTATGAACGATAGTCGATAGTCTGTGAGCAACGATAAACGAAGTTCTGCCCTTGAGCAGCTTGTTTATGGCGTTTTGAATCAGTTGTTCCGTTTCTGTATCAACACTTGAAGTGGCTTCATCCAGGATTAAAATTTTTGGATCAGCCAAGATGGCTCTGGCAAAGGAAACCAATTGTTTCTGTCCTACCGACAACCTTGAGCCGCCTTCACCACACTCAGTATCATAGCCTTTTTCAAACTTGACGATAAATCCATGAGCTTCCACAGCTTTGGCTGCTTCGATAACTTCTTCATCCGATGCCTTTAAATTGCCATAACGAATATTTTCCATCACTGAACCGCTGAACAAATGCGGTGTCTGCAAGACATAACCAAGATTTGAATGTAACCAACCAATCGATCTTTCACGGTAATCAATGCCATCAATCAGGATTTCTCCGGATGTTGGTTCATAAAACCTTGAGATCAAATTGACGATTGTGGTTTTCCCAGCACCGGTGTGACCAACTAAAGCCACGGATTGACCGGCTCTGACTTTAAGATTGAAATCACTTAAAACTTGCTCACCGACATTATATTTGAAGGAAACGTTCTTGAATTCGACATCGCCAACAAGCGCTTCAAAATTCTCGGTCTTATAATCAAAAATCGTGCCATACTTGGCAATGACCTCATCCTTATCGACAATATCAGGAACAGTTTCAATCAAAGAAACGATTCTTTCAGCTGAAGCTTGAGCTTGCTGAAAACGAGCATAGAAGTTCGCAATATTATTGACAGGATCAAAGAATTGCCAGACATAGTTGGTAAACAAATATAGAGTACCGACGGTGATGGCATCATTTATCACCATGTTGCCACCAACATTGTAAACCATCGCCATTCCGATGAAGATGATGAACAACATTGTCGGAAAGAAAACTCCTTGTAACAGATGAGCTCTTATTGATTGTTGACGCATGTCTGTGGTCAGTTTATCGAATTCATGATAGTTTTGTTCTTCCAAAACCAAAGTTTTAGTGGTTACCGCACCGGTAATGTCTTCATTGAAAGCACCGGTAATTTTCGAATTTACTTTTCGGATTGAACGGTATGCCTTCAGAATATATTTTCTGAAAAAGATGGCAACCCCCATCAAAAGTGGTACGACAGCCAGGATTACCAAAGCCAGTTGCCACTTGATGATGAACATGAATATTGTCAAGAAAATCATCAAGAAAACACCCCAAACCAAGTCAATCAATCCCCATGACAATACTTCACTGAGGTTCCTTGAATCCGAAGTCATTCTCGCCATAATCCAACCGACTCTAGTTCTGTCGTAGTAGGAGAAAGGCAGTTCCTGCAAATGGTTGAAGGCTTTTTCCCTGATGTTGAAAGCCAGTTCGTTTTGTACCTTACCAGCAAAAATGATAAACAAATATACCATCGCTGCCTGAACTATCATAAAAATGATGAAATAAGTAATCAATATCGGTAATTTCGATAAATCTTGAGTGCCGTTATCAATATTCGGCGTTATGATATCATCAATCGCAAAAGCAGAAATATAAGGGTAAATGATATCGGTGATAGCCAAGACAATGACGGCCAATAACCCCATAATAGCGTATTTCTTTAATGGCTTCATAAAAGCCAAGATTTTTTTCCATACTAACCAATCAAACTTTTGGGACGTGAAGTTCTCTTCATCTTGAAGGTAATCACTCATTTTCCTCACCATCCTCTTCTAACTGGAAATTAATCTGTGATTGTATTTTCCAAATATTTTTATATAAACCTTCACGGTTTATCAATTCATCGTGTTTTCCGCTTTCTTTTATCTGTCCATCGGCAATCACCAAGATTCGGTCTGCTTCCGCAGCCGTGGTGATGCGATGAGTTATGATAAAGACAGTGGAACTTTTCCACTCTTTTTGTAATGCTTTTCTGATTTGAACGTCAGTTTCCGTATCGACTGCGGATAAAGAATCGTCAAAAACCAAAATCGGTTTTGGCTTCAATAGCATACGAGCTATCGCAACTCTTTGTTTTTGTCCGCCCGA
The DNA here is from genome assembly GCA_034004745.1 of Candidatus Izemoplasmatales bacterium. Taxonomy (GTDB): domain Bacteria; phylum Bacillota_I; class Bacilli_A; order Izemoplasmatales; family Hujiaoplasmataceae; genus UBA2289. Next base: position 2,770 of record JAVEWC010000063.1, read on the forward strand.
TAAGGTTACGCCTCTTTCACCAACCAAGGTTTGATAACCCTTCTCAAAGTTCATGATGTCATTGTGGACTTGGGCAATCTTGGCTACTGATGATACTTTGTTGTTGTCGACAGCCATATCGGAAATTTTTATATTTTCCTCAACTGATTTTGAGAACAAGAATGGTTCTTGCAAGATTACACCGACATTCCGGCGCAAATGATGCTTTTCGATATCCTTGATTTCGATGCCATCAACCAATATTTGTCCCTTTTGATAATCCAGTAAGCGGATTAAGAGGTTCATCAAAGTACTCTTTCCCGAACCGGTCTTACCGATAATCGCTATGGTTTCACCTTGTTTTGCCTTAAAGCTGACATCAATGATTTGGTCTTCCTTGGAATCGGCAAACTTGAATGATACATTCTTGAATTCAACATCGCCTTTTATCTCAGGTGTCATTTTATTGGTTTCATCAACATATTCACCAGGATTAGACATGATGTGATCCAGTCTTGAAACTGAGACTACAGTTTTCGAAAAATCGCCAACCAACCTGCCCAATTGCCGCATCGGCCATATGATATTACCGGCATAAGCTAAGAATGCAGTATAAATACCGAGGCTGATGATACCTTTTGAAGCATAAATTATTCCAATGATCGCAATAATGAAAAATTGAATAAAACTCAAGAAATCTGTGGAACTCCAGAAAAATGACATTTTCTTGACCAATCTTAAGTCGGAATCCGTATATGTCCGGTTCAACTTTCTGAATTTTTCCACTTCGTAAGCTTCATTAGCAAAAGCCTTGACGACTCTTGCGCCACTGACGTTTTCTTGAACGTGAGTGGTCATGGTCGCCTCATTCTTTTCGATTTCCGTGAACATTTTCTCGACCTTATTGAAATATAAAGCCGCACTGACCAAAAGAATTGGTGCGATTATCAAAGACACCCACATGATGGTGACATTTAGTTTTGACATCTGGTAAATTGAAAGACCAACCAAAAGAACTAGTCTCGCAACTTCGATGCTTTGTTCCGAAACGAAACGTTTATACATTTCCACATCCGTTGTACACCTCTGGATGATATCTCCAGTTTCCAAGTGGGATTGAAAATAATAGTCCGCATCGCGTAATTTTACATATAACTTGTTTCTTATGCTATAAGCTGTTCTTTCAGCAAACACCCCGGTAATAGCTCTTTCAACAAAGATGAATAGAGCTCTGATAAACGAAATCAACAACAATAATAAAGCTGCCAATAACAATTGCTTCACCAAAGTGTCAGCCTGAATCAAATCTGCCAAGAAACTAGGCAGTTTCGATGCTTCATCACTTAATATCGAGTCAATGATATGCTGCCCGAAAAGTGGTGTTAAAGTTCTTAAATATGAAACTAAGAACAATGATGCCAAAGCGGGAATCAAAAGCAGAGAATTCTTTCCCAACCACCTGTACATTAAAATCAGGTTTTTAAATATATTCCGCTTTGGCTTATCTATTTTTTTAATATCGTCCAAAGTAAATCCCTCCAAAAAGCAAGTGTTACATTTTCCTAATCACTTGCATACCCAATAAATTCATGCCTTCGTCAAGAATGTTTCTGATGATGGAAATCAAACACAACTTGGTATTTCTTTCTTTTAAATCATCAACCATAATCTTTTCTTTAGCATAAAAACTATTAAAATAACTCGCTAAATTCAACAAATATTTAGCCAATACGGAAGGCGAGTATTCTTCCTTGGCCTTATTCAATATTTCTTCATACTGGGCAATAGTCTTGATTAAATCAAAACTATGATCCTGTACCAGCAAATCATACATCAACTCTGAATTAGAAAAATTGTTTTCTTCCAAAACGGATGAAATCCTTACAGAAGTATACTGGAGATATGGTCCTGTCTGTCCGACAAAATTGACCATTTCCTGTAAGTCAAATTCCACGTCATTGGTTCTATAATTCTTGAGGTCGTTGAAGATAATCGCAGAAACTCCAATTTTCCTGGCAATTTCCTCTTTATTGACCAAACAAGGATTTTTTTCATTTATATAATCCAAGGAAAGATTGCTCGCCTCAACAAGCACATCTTCCAATTTTACAATCTTGCCTTTTCTGGTTGACATTTTCTTGCCGTCTTGCAGAACCAAACCAAAATTGATGTGATGGATGTCTTGATAGAAGCCATAACCCATCTTTCTTACAACTGCTTTCAGTTGTTCAAAATGCAATTTTTGTTCATTGCCTACGACATATAAAACTTCATCAAAATGATAAGTATTTTTGCGATAGAAAAGCGCAGCCAAATCCCGTGTTATATATAGGGTAGATCCGTCGCTTTTTTGAATCAAGGCAGGAGGCATATCATTTCCCAAATCAACAATCATCGCTCCTTCATCTTTCTTGAGAAGACCCTTGGCTCTTAATTCATCGACGACTGCCTGCATTTTATCGTTATAAAACGCTTCACCATTATAAGAATCAAAATGGACATTGAGCATCTCATATACTTTCATGTACTCCGCCAATGAAACTTCTCGGAAATGCTCCCAAAGTTTTTGATATTCAGGATTTCCCTGTTCCAGTTCCTTGAAAATTTCTCTAGCTTTATCTTCAAGTATTGGATTTTCTTTTGCAAGTTCATGGAATTCAACATAAAGTTT
>JAVEWC010000064.1:0-5396 GCA_034004745.1 Candidatus Izemoplasmatales bacterium
ATGGTTAAGGAAGTATATTCTATTGAGATTATTGAACAACTCCACAAAAAAGCCCTGAACATCCTTCAAGAACTGGGTTTCACAAATATCAATTTACTTTGTGGCAATGGTTATGACGGCTGGCAAGACGAAGCTCCATTTGACAAAATAATAGTTTCTTGCGCTTCACCATATGTCCCGGATAAATTGATTGCTCAATTGAAAATTGGCGGGACGATGGTGATTCCAGTTGGCGGCAGTCATTTTCAAGAACTTTATTTAATCACGAAACTAAGAGACAAAATAATGAAAGTTTCATTGGGCACAGTCAGATTTGTGCCCATGGTTGATAAATAGTGATTTATAGTCAATGTTCAAGTTAGTGAGTTGTTTAGCAATCAAAGAGATTATGTGTTATACTATTATCTAGATAAATAGAAAAGGATTTTAATTTTATGTGGCTAGGATATTTAGGGATTTTTTACTTGGTTTTTGCAGTTTGGACAGTATGGTTCAGCAAGAAGAAGGCTAAAAATTTGATATCGAAGTTGATTTATACTTTTTTGTCTGTTTTGGTTTTATTATTATTGACCAGTTTTTCTTTTTGGCCGAAGGCGACATTTCATATTGAGTCTTTTCCGCTCAATCTTGACCGAAGCTATGTAGAGGCTATCAAGCAAGAAAATTTCACGGTAGTTATCTATGGGGAGAATGATGATAACCAAGGCGTTGATTATGGATTTACAGTCTTTAATAGATTTTTGGGAGGTTATATCGAAAGCGGGGTATCAGAAGACATAACCTATTTCAAAAACAGTCAAACAGACGAACTTTTACTCATCAAGTCATTTGTTTTTGATGAAGAAGTCTATTTCTTATTATTTAACGATGATTTAAAAGGCTACGAGTCACTGGTCATCGGAGAACAAAACGTCAGCCTGATTGTTTATCCACTCTTCCATTACACCTTATTCAAGGTAGAACGAACAAGCAAAGAACCGCTGACGATTACTTTAAATGGCGAAATGTATGAAGTATTTAAAATTGAGTAAAAGTTGTAAACTTTTTACTTGATTTTTTTTTATAATAATATATAATATTAGAGGTTAAAAATTTCCGTAAAAAGAAAGACTTGACACACCTAGTGTAGTGGTGTATAATACTTTTGCTTTAATATTTAATTATTAGTAGGTTGCGCAGGCAACCTTATAAAAATGAGACAAGCGCACCTCCCGGGTGTGTGGGTATGAAAGGAGGAATATACATGCCAACTATAAACCAATTAATCAAGAAGGGACGCCAAGACAAAACAAGAAAATCAAAGTCACCGCAATTGAACATTGGCTTCAACAGCTTACAAAAGAGATACACTGAAGTTAGCTCTCCACAAAAACGTGGTGTTTGTGTCAGAGTTGCGACTATGACTCCAAAGAAACCTAACTCAGCCCTAAGAAAGTATGCCCGTGTTCGTTTATCAAATGGCGGTGAAGTTAACGCATATATCCCTGGTATCGGACACTCTTTACAGGAACATAGCGTTGTATTGATTCGTGGTGGACGTGTTAAAGACTTGCCTGGTGTTCGTTATCATATCGTTAGAGGAACACTGGATACAACTGCTGTTGACAAAAGAATGCAAAGCCGTTCAAAATACGGTGCAAAAAGACCTAAAAAAGATGCAAAAGCAAAAAAATAATTTTAAAATAAGTTCAAGAATTTTGAAAGGAGGAATTACTTATGCCTCGTAAGGGTAAAATCGTAAAGAGAGATGTCTTGCCAGATCCGATTTATAATTCAAAGTTAGTTACCAAACTAATCAATGGAATTATGTTAGACGGGAAAAAAGGTGTGGCTCAAAATATCCTATATAATGCGTTTACTAGAGTTAATGAAATCACTGGAAAAGAACCAATGGAAGTATTTAACCAAGCTTTAAACAATATCATGCCGGTTTTGGAAGTTAGAAGCCGCCGTATCGGTGGTCAGAACTATCAAGTTCCAGGAGAAGTTAAAGCAGATAGAAGAACAGCTTTAGGATTAAGATGGTTAGTGCAATACTCTCGTTCTCGCAATGAGAAAACCATGGAAGAAAGACTAGCAAAAGAAATAGTTGATGCAAGTAATAATCAAGGAGCATCAGTCAAGAAAAAAGAAGATATGCATAGAATGGCCGAAGCTAATAAAGCTTTCGCACATTATAGATTTTAATTAAAGGAAGGATTAAGTTATGGCACGTGAATATAGTTTAGATAAGACACGTAATATCGGTATCATGGCACATATCGATGCTGGTAAAACCACAACTACAGAAAGAGTCTTGTATCATACCGGAAAAATCCACAAGATGGGTGAAACCCATGATGGCGCCAGCCAAATGGACTGGATGGAACAAGAACAGGAACGTGGAATTACCATTACTGCCGCAGCTACTACAGCTTTCTGGAAAAATCACCGAGTTAATATCATTGATACCCCAGGACATGTGGACTTCACTGTGGAAGTTTCAAGATCATTACGTGTATTGGATGGTGCTGTAACGGTATTGGATGCACAAGCTGGAGTAGAGCCGCAAACGGAAACAGTTTGGCGTCAAGCAAATGAATATAAGGTTCCAAGACTTGTTTTTGCCAACAAAATGGATAAGATAGGTGCAGACTTCAGTGCTGCAATCGATTCCATCCATCGTCGTTTGGGAGAAAAAGCCGAGGCTATTCAATGGCCGATTGGCGCTGAAGATGATTTTTCAGGAATAATTGATTTAGTAGAAATGAAAGCATACCACTTTGACGGTGGTCCAGAAGAAAATTACCAAGAAATTGATATTCCAAATCATTTACTTAAGGAAGCTACCGCAAGAAGATCAAGATTAGTAGAACAACTTTGTGATTTCGACGAAGAATTGATGTTGATGTTCTTGGAAGGTGAAGAAATATCTGCAGCATCGCTCAAGAGTGCAATCAGAAAAGCGACTTTGTCAGTAGGATTCTTCCCTGTACTATGTGGTTCAGCTTTCAAAAATAAAGGAATTAAATTTGTTTTAGATGCTGTTATAGATTATTTACCATCTCCGGTTGAAGTTGCGCAAATTCAAGGCTTCAATCGCAATGATGATGTTATCACCATCGAGCACAATGATGATAAAGAATTTGTGGCTTTAGCGTTTAAGGTTATGACTGACCCATTCGTGGGTAGAGTTACATTCTTTAGAGTTTATTCTGGAGTTGCCAAGAAAGGTTCATACATCATGAACACTACTAAGGGCAAAAAAGAACGATTGGGTAGAATTTTGCAAATGCATGCGAACTCAAGAACTGAGATCGATGAAGTTTATTCAGGCGATATCGCTGCTGCTGTAGGTTTGAAGGACACCATTACCGGTGACACTTTAGCCAGTGAAAACTCCCACGTCATTTTGGAATCAATGAAATTCCCTGAACCAGTTATCTCAGTAGCTATTGAACCAAAAACTAAAAAAGATCAGGAAAAGATGGGGGTTGCTTTACAAAAATTAAGTGAAGAAGACCCAACATTCAGAACTTATACTGATAAAGAAACAAGTCAAACAATCATTTCCGGTATGGGTGAATTACACCTGGAAATCATTGTTGACAGAATGAAAAGAGAATTTAAAGTTGAAGCCACTGTTGGTAACCCACAAGTTTCCTATCGTGAAACCATTACCCAAGAAGCTAACCTGGAAGGACGCTTCATTCGTCAATCAGGTGGTAGAGGTCAATACGGTCACGTTTGGATTAAACTTGAACCAAACCCTGGCAAAGGCTATGAATTCGTTGACAAGATTGTCGGTGGTGTTGTTCCTAGAGAATACATCAACGTCATCAACAAAGGTATCGAAGAATCATTGCCTGGTGGTGTAATTGCCGGATATCCGTTACTTGATGTCAAGGCGACACTTTATGATGGATCCTATCATGAAGTCGACTCCAGTGAAATGGCCTTCAAGATTGCTGCTTCCATAGCGCTTAAACAAGCTAAGGAAAAATGCGCTCCAACCTTGCTTGAACCAATCATGAGCGTTGACGTAGTTACTCCAGACGACTATATCGGTAATGTCATCGGCGACTTAACATCTCGCCGTGGTCGAATCGAAGGTCAGGAAAAACTAGGAAATGCCCAAAAAGTGAGCTCTAAAGTTCCGCTTTCCGAAATGTTCGGGTACGCAACATCTCTCAGATCAAACTCACAAGGTCGTGCAACCTTCACAATGCAATTTTCGCATTATGAAAAATGTCCTAAGACAATTGCTGAAGAAATCATCAAAAGACGCAATAATTAGTACATAAAGATTTTAATTATTGCAAAATAATAGAGATTGTTATAAAATATTATCGATAAACACATGCTAAAAAGCGAAAAATTATAATAAAAGGAGAAATATAAAAAATGGCTAAAGCTAAATTTGAACGTACTAAACCACATGTTAATATTGGTACTATCGGCCACGTTGACCATGGTAAAACCACATTAACTGCTGCTATTACCGCTGTACTAGCAAGAAAAGGCCTTTCTGAAGTTAGAGATTACGCTTCAATCGACTCCGCTCCAGAAGAAAAGGCAAGAGGTATCACTATCAATACTTCTCACATTGAATACTCTACAGAAAACCGTCACTATGCACACGTTGACTGCCCAGGGCATGCCGACTATGTAAAGAATATGATTACAGGTGCTGCACAAATGGACGGAGCTATCCTAGTTGTTTCTGCTGCTGATGGCGCTATGCCACAAACCAGAGAACACATTTTATTGTCACGCCAAGTTGGTGTACCAAAAATCGTTGTTTTCTTGAATAAAGCTGACATGGTTGATGACGCTGAATTAATCGAATTGGTAGAAATGGAAATTCGTGAATTATTGAGCGAATACGGCTTCCCAGGAGACGAAACTCCAATCATCGTTGGTTCTGCTTTAAAAGCATTAAACGGCGACGCTGAACAAGAACAAGTTATCTTAAAATTAATGGCAGCTGTTGACGAATACATTCCTCTTCCTGAAAGACCGGTTGACAAACCGTTCATGATGCCAATTGAAGACGTGTTCACAATTACAGGTCGTGGTACTGTTGTTACTGGTAGAGTTGACCGTGGCCAAATCAAAGTCAATGACAAAATCGAAATCATCGGTATCAGAGAAACTAAAGAAGCTGTTGTTACAGGCGTTGAAATGTTCCGTAAATTGTTGGACTATGCTCAAGCAGGAGACAACGTAGGTCTATTACTACGCGGTATCTCTAGAGAAATGGTACAACGCGGACAAGTTATCGCTAAACCAAAGAGTGTTACTCCACATACTAAATTTACTGCACAAGTATACGTATTGAGCCATGAAGAAGGCGGACGTCATACTCCATTCTTCTCAAACTATCGTCCTCAATTCTATTTCCGTACAACTGATAT
>JAVEWC010000065.1:0-5312 GCA_034004745.1 Candidatus Izemoplasmatales bacterium
ACAACATTGGCACTTTTAGCGCCAATTGTGACTTTGGTCATGTTGTTCATCCAAGGGAATTTAGTTTTGTCTTTGGGATTGGTTGGATCTTTATCGATTATTCGCTTCAGAACGCCGATTAAAGATGCCAGAGACATGGTTTTCTTGTTTTGGACGATTGCGACTGGACTGGGGATTGGCACCTATAACTGGAGTTTAACGATTATAGCTACAGTTATTTTGGCAGTTTTGATGTTGGTTTTTTATAAACTACGTTATGGAAGAAAAGTACATAATGAATATATCTTGATGATTTCCGGAACTGGTGATTTTGACCAAAACCTCATCAATAATTTAAATACTGAAGGTGTAGTAAAAAGTTTTTTGAGAAGCAGAGAGATTCAAGACAACAATTTTGAACTGGTTTATGAACTAACCTTCAACGAAAAGGAATTGGCAAAAGTCAACGCCTTGGTTGATGAAATAAACAAAATGGCAGTGGTAGAGAAAGTATCTTTACTATCCCCACAACTTAACTTACCAATGTAAGGAGAATTGATTTTGAGATATACGGACCGTCTCGAGTATAAATATGTTTTGGATTTAAAAACGTATTATGCTTTCAAACACCGATTGCTGCAATTCGTAAAAGCCGGTTATCACACGAAAATATCGCCCACAGGGCGTTATTTTGTTCGTAGTCTCTATTATGACACCTTTGATTTCAAGCATTATAAAGAAGCGGAAGATGGGCAATACGGCAGAATAAAATGTCGAGTCAGGACTTATGAATCAGACCTTGATAAAGCTGAAGTTATTTCAATCGAAATTAAAACCAAACATGGTACAAATGTTAAAAAATATAGCGAGTTGATAAGTCCCCAGGAATACAAGTATTTCTTGGAAAACGGTTATTTTGAAAAATCATCAGTGGTTTTGGATGAATTTACCAGGTTAATGAAAAATTATCATCTGGAGCCAAAACTGATAATTGAGTATGACCGTGAAGGTTTCATAACCAGGGATGGAAGCGACTTGAGAGTTACTTTTGATCATGACATCCATAGTGCTTTTTCCAAAGAATTGTTTCAAGAGAGATTTTTACATAACCGTAAGCATGGCCGGATGGTGGTGCTGGAAATTAAATGTGGCATGAAACGACCTAAATGGTTGGAAGATATGATAAAAGCCTACGGCTTGAAGGTTGTCGGCAACAGCAAGTACGTTCAAGCTGTAGCGCAAATGAAACCTTTGATTACAACTGATGATTTTCTGGAAAGAAACATCACCAAAAACGAAAGAGAGATATCAAGATGAAGAAAATTATCGGCTTCATATTCCTGATTAATTTAATAATATTAACCATAGCCTGCGGTTTTGAGAACCCGGAGGTTATTTTTACGGATATTAATTTAGAAATGGCGGTAAGAGAAGTAATTGCTAAAGAAGAAGGAACTATCTATGCCAGTTCCGTGAGAAGAGTCGAATCTCTGGAGTTGTTTGGTAGAGGTATCGAAAGCCTTGAGGGTCTTGAACACTTCTCGGGATTAAAAAAGATCGATTTGGAAGATAATTTTGTTAAAGATGTTTCACCTTTAGCCGGTTTGACAAAACTTGAGTGGCTGAGTTTAAGAAACAATGAAATAACAAACCTTTCCAATATTAAATTCGAAACTTTAAAAGATTTACCGCTTACTTATTTATCTTTAAGACACAATGTCGTTAGGGACTCAGAAGAAAACCAGACAAGAATCTCCGATATCAGTCTTTTATCGAACGTCACTGACCTTGAGACTCTTGATTTGCGCGATAATCAGATAGCTGATATCAGTCCAATCAAAGATTTGACAAAATTAACCTATCTCGATATCAGTCAAAATCCTTTGTCTGATACTGAATTAAGTGATTTAATTGCTTTGGTTGATTTAACGTATTTGAATTTAAGACAAACCGACGCAACCAATTTGGAAGTGCTCAGAAATTTGACAAAATTAACTTATTTAAACATTCATTCCAATACCAATCTTGTATCTCTGGATTTTTTGGAGGATTTGACAAATTTAGAAGAACTGGTCTTACAAAATGTCTTTGTTGGCGATAATATTGACGTTTTAGCGTCTTTGACAAAATTATCGAGAATCAATCTGCAAAATACCGGAATAACTGATTTAAGCGTTATTGCGGCTTTGATGGCAGATGGCGCTTTACAAGACAAAACATTCCTTGGTATTGAAGCTGATGTCAACATCAGTTCCAACCCTTTGGAAATTGAAGATTACCAAATGTTGGCAGAATATTGGCCTAATATTAAAGTAAGAATGCCGATGATTTTACCTTCCACCAATCCGACAACACCTTTCATCAATGAATTTATGTCGTCTAACGGCGATTCAATAACTGATTATTACGGTAACAATGAAGATTGGATTGAAATTTACAATCCACAAAATACGGTAATGAATATTGGCGGTTACTACTTAAGTGATGATTTTTCTGACATAACCAAATGGTCATTTCCAATTGGAACGACCATTCCTGCCAAGGGGTATTTGGTGGTATTTGCTTCAGGATTAAATAGAGTGGTAAACGGAGAGATTCATACCAGCTTTTCCATCTCCAGAGATGGAGAAGAGTTGGTATTGACCGATAAAGATGGTGTAACAGTGCTTGATTATGTACAAGCTACTATCGTTCCTCGCAACTTTTCTTATGGTAGAAATGAAGATGGCATGGAGCAATGGGTTTTTTATGATTTAATCAACACCACACCTAATGCGAGTAACGATGAAGCTACTCCTTATGTAGAAGAACTCCCAGTAGAATTTGAATATAATATTGAAGATTTTTCTCGTCTTTTCAACGATGCCATTTCCAAAAATATCATCATAAAAATCTCTGAAAGTGAGTGGGTTTTATATGATCTGGTAATGTTGGATTATTATCAACAATTTGGTGATTTTAGGACTGATTATTATGCAATAGCAGATTTTCTTTATGAAGATGAAGAAGGACAAGTATTGGTAGAAAAAGTTGGCTTCAGAACTAGAGGCAACATGTCCAGAGTCAGAATTCAAAATGATGATGGCAGTTTGAATATGTCCAATTTCAAAATTTCTTTCCACGAAACTTTCGATATTGAAGAATATAGTGCAAATAAGTTAAGAAGAGTTTTCAATTTGGAAGAGTTGGATATGAAGTGGAATAGAAATTATGATGAGACATATCTAACAGAAAAGTTTTCTTTAGATTTGATGCAAGACTTTGGTGTTCACGCCGCTACAACCACTTTGGCCAATGTTTATATCGAAATTGACTCAACAAGATATTATTATGGCGTTTATACTATATATGAACCGATTGATGAAGAATTCCTGGAAAAGAGATTTTCAGGAGAAGAGTCAAATGGCAACTTATACAAGAGTCTTTGGCAACAATTTGGTCCGGCATCGTTGAGAAATGATTATCCATCTCAAGCAATTGGAATTAAGGATGAATCAATCAACTACCGACCGACCTATGATCTAAAAACCAATAAAAGCATTGCCGATCACAGTGGCTTAAAAAGTTTTATCAGTAATGTCAGTGGACTTACAGGAACAAATTTTGACGAATATATCACCGCAAATTTTGACGTTGACAGATTCCTTAAATATTTGGCTGTCGGCGTATTGCTTGGCAATCCTGACGATTATCGAGCAATGGGCAATAATTATTATCTGTATAACAATCCAGTAAGTGGAAAATGGACTATCATACCTTACGATTACGATCATGGCATGGGACAGGGTTGGGACGGATCACCGGTCTTTAATAACTGGACAGTAGATCATGATATTTATACTTGGGGCAATCTAAACGCAGCTTTACAAGGCAAGAGTTATGCAAATCCTCTTTCTGACAAGATTTTGAAGATTGAAAGATATCAACTTCAATATGAGGCTTATTTAAAAGAATTGATCAATCCGAATAACAATTACTTTAATTATGAAGCATTTAAAACGCTTTATGATCAACAAAAAAATTTATATGATGAAGACTTGAATAACGCTTTGATGAACATGAACTTTGGCGAAAGAAACATTCAGTGGTACATAACGGAAAAAACCACTAAAGTCAATCAACAGATTGCTAATTATGAAGCAAACCCTAATGCAAGACCATAAAAAAAATAACCTGACTTAAAGAAAATTTTAAGTCAGGTTTTTTGTTATAGTAGTTCTTTTAGCCTTGGAAAGAGAATGTTGTTTTCCAAGTGAATGTGAGTGAAAGTATTTTTTTCCAGTTCTTCAAGTTTTAGATAAGCATGTCGATAGGTGTTACAACCATCATGAGGAACTTGATAGTTATTGGTGATTGTTCTTAAATTCTTCAACAAGTCTCCAGCTACCGTATGTTCACTTTCGAGTTCAGAAATGACATCGACTGCTGATTTTAAATCATTGATGTCAAGAGTGTTTAGATATTTTTCGATTGCTGGATATTGAATTGTTTCTTCTTTAATCAAGTGAACTTCAAGCTCGCTTTTCAAAGTGTTGAAATCTTGAAATACTTTTAAGAGTTCAGGGTGATTGGCACCATGAGCTCTCAAAATGGTCTTTGTCAATTCTGAGATTGGGGATAGATTGGTGTGAAGGTAAGCGTGATGTGCTTGGAGGATTTGATTGATTAAAGCTTGGAATGGCGCTTGAGTCCAATCAGCACTTTTATTATTGCTTGATTTCAAGAAGTAAGAATCAAGTTCAAGTATTATGCTTTGTGCATCAACTGCCAAATCCTTTGCGGCGTTTTCTAACGAATCTTTTCCGCCGCAACAGTAATCGATATTGTATTTTTGGAAAACATCAGCTGCTTTGGGAAATCTCGTTACGATTTCGCCGATTTTGTCTGTATGATTAAATTTCATTTTAAAAATCTCCTTTTTTGTTTATAGTTTAGCATTACGAAAAGGATTAGTATGTGATTTGAATCACAAAAAAGAAAATACTTTCATTTATTCTATTTATCAAATATGTTTTATTTGCTATAGTGTAATTGAATGATGACAAATGTAAAAATTAAGGATATTCTTAGTAATCTTTGAAGGGAGAAATCATGATTTATATTTTAGCCGCTGTTTTTTTATTGATGTGGTCGCTTTTTATCATTACCATAATAAGAAATAAGAGACTTAACGGCTTTTATTTCAAAGGTATGAGCAGCTTGATGTTCATTGCCATTTTTGCTTATGGGGTTTTTAGCTTCATCAATAAGTATGGAAATGAATTTACCGGTATTTTTTTGGAAAGGGAAGAAGTTTTTCATTTTCTTCTAATTGGTATGGGATTGGTTGCTGG